>CAZFQH010000077.1:0-12081 GCA_964520805.1 uncultured Acidobacteriota bacterium
CGACAACAACGAGGACGGAATCGACGACTTTCGAATGACCTACTCGCCGACCGGTGTCTTGCTCAAGGTTGAGGTCCTTCAGTCACGAACCGCTGGGGCTATCCGATGAACGAGCCTGGCGGCTTCGGCCTTAGAAAGGCCGGCCTCATCACTCTGCTCCTGTCTCCCTTCGGCTTCGGGGCGGTGCCCTCGGAAATCTGGGTACCGCTGGCGTGGCTTTGGGCCTTCATTGGAGGAGCGGCGGCTGTTCGGAACCGAGGCGAACTACGATCCGAGGCGACCTCCGCCTTGCCGGCAAGGGTGACCTTTCTGCTCGTGGTTCTTCACTGCATTTTCGCCCTGCAATTGGTTCCCCTTCCGCCCGATGTCTTACGCGTCCTCTCCCCCGGGTCCTATGCGGCCCACTACATCCCCCCCCCGGCGCAGATCCACTGGGCTCCTATCGCGGTCAGCCGCAACGGTACGCAGCAGGCCTGGCTCTTCTTCGCGGGTCTTCACGGCCTGGCCTACGCGCTCTTTCGAACCCCGGGCTCGGCCTCGCGGAAAACCGTCCTCTTCTTCGGCATGTCAGGCGTGGGCATGATCCTGGCGGTCGAGGGCCTCGTTCAGGCCGCCTCACCCAACCCCTACTGGCTGTATGGCGTCTTCGCCGTTCCGGGTGCGAGTGTCCACGAGAGCGGCATCTTTGGTCCTTACTACAACCGCGATCACTATTCCAATCTGCTGGCGATATCCGGGTCGGTTTCGGCCGGCCTTCTCGCGCTTCGCCTGTCGTCGATACGCGCTGGGAGCCGGTCGATCCTCGGTTCGCGCCATTTCTCTGCCGTGGTCGCACTGGCGGTTGCACTCACTGTGATACTTGCGGCAAGCGCCGCCTCAGGATCGCGAGGAGGGCTCCTGGCTCTGGGTGCCGGGCTCACGGTCGGCCTCAGTTCATTGCTGAGAGCCCGACCTCGACTCGCTCTGATCGGTGCAACGGCCATGGCCCTGGTGCTTTTCGGCACGGGGGTTCCTTCCGCGGTCGAGCGAATGGGCGATGTGGACTTCGAGGCCAGCCGGCTGATGGTGTGGCGCGACGCCCTTCGCCTGACGGAGTTCTTTCCCCTCTTCGGCTGCGGCCTCGGCGGCTTCGGGGCCTGCTACTGGCCTTACCAGAGGGTTGTACGTTTCGAGTACTGGCCCCATGCGCACAACGAGTTCCTGCAATGGTGGATCGAGACGGGGGCCGTGGGGCTACTGGTCGGCCTTGGGTGCGCCCGACTATTATGGGTCGAGGCGCCTCGGATCATCCGCGACCACTCACTCCGCCCCGCCCTGGCCGGGCTCGCCGCCGCGGCAGTTCATGCGTGGGTGGAGTGCGGATTCAGGATTCCGGCGAACGCGGCCTGGGCCTGGGTGCTCTTCGTCTGTTTGTTCGCCACAGACCAAGCGACCCGCGCGCGCGAAGTTGGGCCCGGCCGAGGCGTCTAGCGACAGGTCATCACAACCAGTGAAACCGGCGGCCGGCCCGCGGGCAGCAGGCAAGGAACACTCAGCGCATCGCCTGTGCAGGCACCGGTCCAGGTCGCGGATGGCGGTCCGATAAATGACGCGGGTGGTCCGATGATGGCCGCCGTCAAAGGCAAGGTCGCCGCGCAGGGCCCTTCAAAGAGCCGGGATGCGGTGACCGGGATTGGAACCAGACCGGCACTACTGACCGTGACCTGACAGGGCCCGGCGGGCCCCCCGGGCGGCGTTACGGAAACCTGCACCTGGCAGATGAGGTCCGTGGGAACAGGCGTTGGCGTTGGTACCGGGGTCGGAGTTGGAGTCGGTGTGGGTACGGGAGGCGGCGGCGTGGGCGTCGGCGTCGGCGTGAAAGCGCCTCCCGCGGGCGCGCCGCCTCCCCCCGAGGCTGGGCTCCCGGCCACCGCCACCGCCGTAGCCCCCGCGACCGGCGCCACCGTGGCGACCGCGGCCACAACCTGCGAGGCCACCGTCGTGACCGCCGACGTGACCGTGGTCAGGCCGACGCTCGCGAAACCAGCGGGTGCGGCGGCGGCGGCACCGCTTGATGCGAGCACGGTGATGCCCTGAGTCGGAGCGGCCCCCACGGGTGCTGCGAAGAGACCGCCTCGGCACGACTGCCCCTCGGCCAGAATGCGGATAGGGATCTCCCGTGTCCGGGATTCGGTGAAGTTCGAAAGCGTGATTTGGATGTAGTACGTCACCTCCTCGATCCCGGAGCCTTCCTGGACCTGAGGAAGGAAGGCGCGGTGGGTCGGTGCCACTCCCGGGTCGATCGCCACCGGCTCGTCGGATCCGGTCCACCGGCGGCGGATGTCATCACCCTCCTTCATCGCAGCCGGATTCGATGGATCGGCGACCATCGTCCACTTGTACCTGGGAAACTCGCCGGAGAGAGCCTGGAACTCAGTGTAGAACCACTCATCGCTCAGATTGGATCTGAAGTAGAGCCGTGCGCTGACCACCGACCCCGCAGGCTCGAACCTGGTATCGAACACCGGGAACTGGCTCTTCGCCACACAGCCGATCGGGTTGTGGAAGATCGAGGCCTCAGCACCCTCGATGTCTTGAGACACCGACCCCACCATCTCGATATCCGCGGAGGCGATTCGTCCGGGGTTAACCCGGATCAACAGCGGCGCGCCGCCAATGGCCAGCCCGCGAGCGCCGGGACTCGAAATCACGTACGAGCCGCTCGGAACGGAGACCGAGTAGGAACCGTCCACTCCGGTCAGGGCGGAGAACACTTGCCCGGTGGCCGCATTCACAAGGGTCAGCGGGATTCCACCCACCGCCTGCTGGTTGACGAGAGTCCTCCCTTTGATTCCCCCCTGGGTCGCCGCGTACAGCGAGGGCGACGACAGCAACAGGAAGGCCAGAAACGCCACGACGAATGCCTTGCGTCTCATAGTGTTGAGTATCTCCTTAAATGACGACTCCACCTGCAACAAGAGCTTGCATCCAGCCGCAGGGCCGATTCTAGCCCCGGCCCGATTGAAGTGCGCCGTGGAGGCCTGCCGTCAAAGCCGTCCTGGCGAGAGATAATCCTCGCATGAGAACGGCGATCGCGTGCATGGACGATTTGATGTTCCTCTCCCGGATCGTGGAGGCGGCCAAGGCGCTTGAGGTTCCGCTCCGGTCGATCAAGAGTGCGGAGAAGCTGATTCAAGCCTGTCGAGACAGTGACCGTCCCGTGGTCTTTCTCGACCTTGACGACCCGCACCTCGACGCCATCGCGATTGCCAGAGCTATTCGATCGGCCGAACCGAAGGTCACGGCGACCGTCTATGCCTTCGTCTCGCACGTGAACGAAGGGCGCATTGCCGCGGCCGGCGAGGGCTTGTTCGATCGGGTCTTCTCACGCGGTCAGTTCGTCCGTGTCCTCCCTGACCTCTTGACCTGACCTTTGGGGCCTGGCCTCTTGGGCCCCGCCGCACCCCATAGGCCAGGGCTCCTCACCCTCAGGGTTTCTTCGGCGCGCCCATCAGGACGAAGAACTCCACCTGGATCTTCTCGTCATCGTCAGCCGAGAGTTCGCGCTCTACCGCGGCCGAATCGAATGTCGTGATGGCCTCGATGAAGCTCTGCAGGTCGTTTTCCACCAGGACATCAGCCCGAGTCCACACCACCGCCGCGGGCATCGTAACCTTGTCGAGGAAGTCCGCGAACGCATCGATAAAAGCGTCCCAGTTCTTTCCGAACCGCGGCGGGAAATCAAACGCCTCCGCAGCCGCGGCCAGAAAGGTGATCTTGTCCCTGGCGCGATCTCCCGCCAGCATGTGCAGAGAAAAACCGGCCGCCTTCAGTTTCTGCACCACTTCGGCCGCCTTGGTCGTCTCCACGACGTGAATGGACCTTCCCCGAAGTCCCGGCAGCAATTTCCCCAAATCAATCAATTGAGATCACCTCTGTCGTACGAATGTTTCGTAGTGGTCGCGGGACCAATACACCTCGCCCTGGCCGCCGAAAACCAGGCGTTCAGCGTCGCGCCGGCCGTTTCTTGGCCAAACGTCGGATTCGACCCAATAGCCCCGCGGCTGCCGCGGCAAACGGCCTTCGGCGTTTACGAACACGCCCCTGGCACCTCCCCTCCGGCCACCCTGGAAAACCCCTTGCGGTGGCCTGCCCGTTGCGTCCATGGCCGCCACCACCCGGAGGATCTGGTCGCGATGGCGCTTTGACTCAACCGCGGACAGATCGAGCCTGGCTGCCTGGGGCTCGTATACCTCCGCGATCTTCGCGGATCCGGGCGCAGACGCGGTAACTCCGATCGAGGGCTCGACCGCGCTTCCGCCGGAACACTGCGCGATCACGATCGCCCCAAGGATCACAAGAACGGGAGCGAGCCGCCTCAGGCGCAACTGAACAGGGATCATTGGGCGGAGTCTAAACTCACCCCCCTTTCGTCAACGCGTCCGCCAAAATAAGGAGCTCTCATGTCCGAATCCAATGTCCTTCTGAACATCGAAGGGCCGCTCGCCGTGGTCACCGTGAATCGGCCCGAGAAGCGGAACGCGCTCGACCTCAAAACCGTCGAGGAGTTTCATGGAGCACTGGCCGAGATCGCCAATGCCCGGTGCTCCGTATTCATTGTGACCGGTGCGGGCGACCGGTCCTTCGTGGCGGGAGCCGACATCAATGCGATCAAGGCGCGCCGTCGGAACGACGCCCTCGCCGGCATCAACTCCCGCCTCATGTCGGCAATCGAGGACCACGACGCGGTAGCGATAGCCGCGGTCAACGGGTTCGCCATGGGGGGAGGCTGTGAACTGGCGCTTTCTTGCGACATTCGTATCGCGTCTGAGAACGCTGTCTTCGGCCTTCCTGAACCGACCCTCGGAATCATTCCCGCGGCCGGGGGCACTCAGCGTTTGCCGCGCGTCGTCGGCCTGGGCCGGGCGAAAGAAATGATCCTGACCGGTGCAAAATGGGACGCGCGCAAGGCCCTCGATTACGGACTCGTGAGCGAAGTGGTCAAACCCGCGGAGCTGATGACCGCGGCGCGCGCCATGGCCGCCCGGGTGATCGCCCTGGGCCCGCTGGCTATCCGGCTTTGCAAGCAGGCACTGAACGCTTCGGCCAACATGCCGCTCCAGGCCGGACTTGCCTACGAGTCGATGATCCAGGCCGTGACCTTCGAATCGAAGGACAAGCTGGAGGGCGCTTCGGCTTTCCTTGAAAAGCGAACACCCCGTTTCACCGGAGAATAATCGGCTAGATCTTCCGTAGCTGCACGCTGGCGATCCGGTGATCCGTGGCCTTCTCAAGGATCAGCTGGGCCCGCTCCCGCGTGGGCAGGACGTTCTCGTGCAGGTTCAGCCCGTTGATTTCCCGCCAGATACGCCGCGCTTCGGCTTTCGCGGCATCGTCCGACAGTGACGCGTACTTGTGAAAGTACGAGGCCGGATCCCGGAACACGCTGGCCCGCAGCGAGAGGAATCGTTCGACGTACCACTGCTCGATGTTCTGCTCGTCCGCGTCTATGTAGATTGAGAAATCAAAAAAATCCGAGACGAAAGATCGCGCCGGCTTCCCCGCGACCTGCGCCCCCGTCTGCAGCACATTGAGACCCTCCACGATCAGGATGTTTGGTGCGGTCACCGTCTGGACCCGGTCGGGAAGGATGTCGTAGGCCACATGCGAGTAGAGCGGAGCCTCGACATGGGGCTCGCCTGACTTCACCGCCACCATGAACTCGATGAGCCGTTTGACGTCGTAGCTTTCCGGAAAGCCCTTGCGGCCCATCAGGTCCCGCTCGATCAGGACCCGGTTGGGGAAGATGAATCCGTCCGTGGTGACGAGATCCACTTTGGGGTGGTCCGGCCAGCGCGCGAGCAAGGCCTGCAGCACGCGAGCGGTCGTGCTCTTCCCGACGGCCACACTGCCCGCGAGGCCGATGATGAAAGGGACGTGTCCTCCGGTGTTCCCGAGAAACGTATCGGTGACCACGCCCAGTTGCTGCGACGCCGCGACATACAGGTTCAAGAGCCGTGAAAGCGGCAGATAGATATCGCGAACCTCCTCAAGATCGAGACGCTCGTTGAGGCCCCGCAGCGCCTGAAGCTCGCTCTCGTTCAGGGTCAGTGGGGTTTTGCCGCGAAGGGGCGCCCACTCATCCCGCGTGAAGGAGAGGTATCGCGAGAGATTCATCGGCGAGCCCACCGGGGCGAGTCCGAAGAGCCGGTGCGCGGCCGGCCCATTTCCTGCTCGAAGGGGAAGCCATACTTCATCAAGACCGCGATCTTAGTCGCCCTCCCGCGGTTGGGATTGGGACAATGTCGTCAGATTATGGAGCGCCCATGTCTTCCTTTCCTCCGCGCCCGGCTGACCCTCAGCCTCCTTCTGGCCGCCGCGACCATGCAGGCGCAGACCGCGGAGGACACCCCGCCAAAGGCCGCCGAAACCGGAGTTTCGACGAGGCGGATCGAGAATACATTCGCCTTCGTCTTGAATCCGCTCGGAATTCAGGACGCCTTCGACGTGTCCTGGGCCAGGTCGATCAGCAACCGCCAGGACCTTCTATTCAGGGACGCCCATGTGGCCGTGGGCGTCTCCAACAAACTCACGCCTGCGTTCGAGCGGCTGGGCGCCTGGTTCGAATATTCGCCCCTGTCCATTCTGGATCTGCGGGTCGGCGTGGAGCCCGTCTACTACTTCGGAACGTACAAGGCCTTTCTGCCTTTCAATCGGATCGATGCCCGCTTTGACGACGAGGTCATCGAGGCACGCGTGGATGAGGCCGCCGCGGGCTTCGCGGGCCGCGCCTACTTCTCTCCGACGCTGAAGGTCCGCCTGGGCCCTTTCGTGGGGCGGCTCAAGGCTGAGATCAGCCGCTTTGAAGGCGCAGAAGAAAGGCGGGCTCTTCTTTTACGAGCCGGCGTGGGACACCCTGATCGCGTCATCGGGCGGAACCGTGGTCACCCTCGAAGCCCTCGCGCTCCGCGAGTTCAAGCTCAGCGGCAAGAAGACCCTTCTCGTGGGACCGGTCTATGACTTGACGACGGTGAGTGACGCCCGAAGGAACCGTAAGCAGGACATCGCCCTCCTCGCGGTCTGGTCGAAGTCCGGCAGCCTGCGCGCCTTGAAGGATCCGACCGTCGCGGCCAGGATCATCTACTTCCTGGAAGACCCCTGGCGCCGGCACGAGCCCGCGTTTCAACTCGCCTTTGTATTCGGCTTGTAGCGTTGGGGCCCCCCGCCGAAATCAGAAGACGCTGACCTTCAGGTACTTCTTCGGGTTGGCTTTCAGATCGGCGAGCAGGCTCGTCATCTCCTTCGAGGTGGCGTTGACACTCTCAAGCGTCTTGTTGAGATTCGTGTACAGAGCGTCGTCGGTCGAGAGCTTCCCGAGCGTGCCCTCACCGCGCTGAATCCTTCCGAGCACCGCGTCGAGGGTCTTCGTCGAAGCCTCCACCGTGTTCGCGGTCCGCTCCGCGGAAGCGCTGAGAGAGTCGAGCCGTTTCATGGCTTTGTCGATTTCCTCGCGGGACGTCGCGTTCGCCAGGTTGTCGGAGGCCGCGCGCATCGAGGTGCTCAGGGCCTTTAATTCCTTCTGCTGTTCAGTCGCGATGGACGACAGGCGCTTCAGGAGAACGTCAAGTTCCTTCGCGCTCGCGTGAGTGTCCGCGACCATCGTCTCGGACAGAAGAGATTGCACCCGCGTCATGGTCTTTTTCGCCTCAAAGGCGATGTCGTCCGCCTGCTCCTGGATGCCCGGAGGCACTGAGCCCGCAAGGACGCTGCCGTTTCGCGCCATCTCCAAGCGCTTTCCCGGGATGACGCGCGCCACCATACCGCCGAGGAGGCCGGCACTATCAAGTTCCACTCGCGAGTCGGTGGGGATCGTGTTGTACTCACCCTCCACTTCAAGGTAGACCGTCACCCCGGTGTCGGCGATCACGAACTTCTGCACGCGCCCGATGCCCACGCCCAGCATCTGCACAGGGTCGCCCTTGCGCACGCCGCTCGCGTCTGGAACGGTGCTGGAGATGATGTAGCGGCCACGGAACATGGCGGCATCGGTCAGGGTGAAGAGGAGGTACAACGTGACGAAGGCGCCCAGGATCACGAAGAGGCCGACCCACATCTCCTGATTCTTGCCCCTTACGGGCGGAGCCACTACAGCGGCTTTTTCACTCATTGCTCATACTCCAATCGATACCGCTCGCGCGGATCCAGGTTCGTTGTCGTCGTCGCTCGTCTCGTGTTCGATGAGCTTCAGCGCGGCCTTGGCCGCAGCCTGCCGGTCGGCGAAGGCCATCACCAGGTCGTCCTCGCTGCGACGGAATTGATCAGGGGTGCCGACGAAACGGAGCTTTCCGCTGTCGAGAAGGGCCACCCGATGCGACATCTCCAAGGCACCCTCGATGTCGTGGGTGACCACGATGGAGGTGACCTTCGTGCGCTCCGCGATCGACATGATCAGCCGGTTCACAGTGGCCGCGTTCACGGGATCGAGTCCGGTGACCGGCTCGTCGTAGAGAATGATCCGCGGCTCGCCGACGATGGCTCGAGCGAGGCCCACGCGCTTTCGCATGCCGCCCGAGAGTTCGGCCGGAAGCTTGGAAAGAACCTTCCGAGGATCGAGGTTCACGTTCTCAAGAGACTGGGCGATCCGTTCCAACATGATCTTGGGTTCGAGCGCCTTGATGGTCTCGGGGTCGAGCCCCATGGCGACGTTGTCGTAAATGTTGAGCGAGTCGAAGAGGGCGGCGTACTGAAAGACGTAGCGCACAGTCCGCCGCAGATCCCGAAGGCCGGTCCGCGAGGAGTGGTAGACGCTTTCGCCATCCAGCTTCACGTCACCGCGGTCGGGGGTGATGAGGCCGATCGTGGTCTTCAGGAGGACGCTCTTCCCCGTCCCCGAAGTTCCGAGGATGGAAATGGTCTCTCCGCGCATCACGTTCAGGCTCACGCCTGACAGAACCGGGGCGTCGAAGCGCTTGTAGACGTCCTCGTAAGCGATGGTGATTTCTTCGGCCATGGTCGTCTTGAGCCGCTGCTAGTTCAGGAAGAGCGGAGGGAAGGTCGCGTCGACCACGAGCACGGTGATGATCATGAAGACCACAGAAGTGGTGGTATTGCGGCCGACGCCCTCAGCGCCCCCATGGGTGATGAGGCCCATGTGGACGGAAATGATCGGAATAGTGAAGCCGAAAACGAAGGCCTTGGTCAGCGAGTAGAAAAGATCCCACGAATGCCAGTAAAGGCGCGCTCCGTACAGGAAACCCTCCGGACCCAGGCCCATAGTGGACTGAGCCGAAAGTAGACCGGTGATCACGCCCACTGCGTTCGCGACACCGACGAGAATCGGGGTCACGATCATTCCGGCCAGTACGCGGGGGGCGGCCAGAAAGGGCACCGGGTCGCGGCCCAGCGAGACGAGGGCGTCGACCTGTTCGGACACCGCCATGGTTCCGAGTTCGGCGGTGATGCGGGCGCCCACCCGCCCGATCAGAACGAAGGCGGTCATGACCGGTCCCAGTTCGAGAACCACGCTGGAAGTAACGACACTCCCAAGGACGTAGAGAGGAATGGAAGAGGAGAACTGGTACCCGCCTTGCTGCGAGGTGACGATGCCGGAAAGAACCGCGGTGACCAGAACCAGCGGCAGGCTCCCGATCCCCTGCTCATAAGCCTGGGCGAAGACCGACTTGATCGAAACCCCGCCCTGCAGAATGGCCATGACAATACGGACGGTCAGCAGGCTGATCTGGCCGACGTGCCGGGCGAAGCCCATGCAGCCTCGACCGAAGCCCTTCAGCAGTCTCTTGGGAACGGAAAGTAGCGAGTTCAAAACAGCCTCGTATTTTGCCTGCGACTCACCGTCCGTCGGAAATCGAAGCTGTTGACTATTTGATGACGAGGAGTCGGGTGGCGTGAGGGTGGAGGAACTCGATGCCGCGCGGAGTCAGCATGGCATCGTCCTCAATGGGCACCCGAAGTTTCGCTCCGCCCCATTCCAGAATCGGGGTGTAAGCGAAGAACTCCACGGAAATCATGTTCGTGGCCTTGAGTTCGTAGGTGAGCCGCTTCGGATTGAAGAACGCCATCGAGGGCCCGGCCCCATGTCCGGTATTCCCCACCGAATGCATGCCGACCATCACGTCGGTGGTCTCACCCCCGTAGGGCTGATTGAACGTGGTCATCACCTTGAAGCCCGCAGCGGCGAGGGCACTTTCGACCGTCTTCAGCATCGAAGCCGCCGTCCCCACGGGCAAGGCCGCCCGCTTGATGACCTCCCGAACCTTCATGGCCTGCGCGTAGGCGTTGAGGTGTCCCGCGGGCGGGGCGGTTTCCCCGCTCTTCAACACATACGCCTGCCTCTTCACATCGGTGCAGAAGTTCATCAGGCACACTCCCCAATCGACGGAGAGAAAGTCGCCCCCGCGAACAATTCGGTCGTTCGAGAGCCCTTCGTTGCCCCGGGGTCCCGTGATGTACACCGACGGCATGTCGAAAGACGAGCCGAAGCCGCGGCGCAGCAGTTCTTCCTGCATCCACCAGGCGGCTTCCGCGAGGGTTGTCCTGCCGGGAGTGATGACCTCGTTGGAGAGCGCTCGCTCGGCCAATTCCACCGCGTGCTGGGCGGCCTCGGAAAAGGCCGCGACCTCGGCCGCTACCCGACGCGACCGGAAGTCGGAAACGAGCTTTTCGGCGGAAACGAAGCGGGACACAAAGGGGTCTCCCAGGGCTTTCGAGATCTTCAAAAAACTCGAATGCGACAACCCGTCGGCCGCGCCGATCTCGTCAGCGTAGTTGAGCGCAATCCGTTTCGGATCCCTCTCCTTGACGAAGGCGGCGAGGTCGGCACCCTTGACGATGTCGTACACCCCGCACTGTTCGAGCATGTAGCCGGTGATGCCGAGCGCCGCGCGTTCGATGCGATTCCCGCCGCGGTCGGTAAAGACGTAGTAGCCGAGAAGATCGGAGGGATAGCCGCGGCCGAGGTCTTCGTAAAGCGGATCGTAGGCCTGCTCCTGCAGGGTTACGATCCACATGTCGACCTTGTTTTCACGCATGGCTTCCGGCAAGACGTAGTTGAATTTGTCCGAGCGGATCTGGCAGCCCATCTGGAATCGGCGCAGAGCTTCGTTCCGATGGGGCGGCTGGGCCTCCGCGACCATGGCGATAGCGCCCACCGTCGCGCAGAGCGCCATCAGAATGGAGCGTTTCATGGGTGGTTTCCTCGTCAGGAAGGGTCTTAAGGCAGGGTCTAAACGAGGCGGACTTCGTGATCGTAGGCGTGAGCCTTGGTGATCTCCGCCCAGGCGAACTCGCCGCGCCCCGGGGGCGTGTCTCCCGGATCGGTAATAAACACACTCCCGTCGATCTCGGGTGCCTGAGTCGACAACCGGCCGGCGAGGAAGAGGTCGGTGTCGGGATGAGGCCCCTCCACCAGAACTTCGACGCGCTCGCCCACCCGGGCCTTGTTCCGACGCAGGGAGATGCGTTTCTGGATCCGCATCAGTTCGCTTTGCCGCGCCTTCTTTACTTTGGCGGACACTCGTCCATCGAGGTCGAAAGCAGTCGTCCCCTCTTCGTCCGAATAGGTGAACACACCGAGGTGGTCGAACTCCGCCTGCTCCACAAAGGTGGTCAATTGTCGGAAGTCCTCGTCAGTCTCACCAGGGAACCCGACGATGAAGGTCGTGCGAAAGGCGACTCCTGGGACCTTGTCTCGCACTCGTTCGACCATCCCCAGGAGGTTGCCCTTTCCGGTCGGGCGCTTCATTCGCTTGAGCACCGCTTCGCTCGCGTGCTGGAGCGGCATGTCGACGTACTTCACAACCTTGTCTTCCGTGGCGATCGCGTCCAGGATCTCGTCGGTCACGGTGGCAGGGTAGGCGTACATGACGCGGATCCAGCGAACCCCCTGGACCTGGCCCAGGCGGCGAAGAAGCGGGGCCAGGGCTCCTCGCTCGCCAAAGTCGAGCCCGTACCGCGTTGAGTCCTGGGCCACGAGGACGATTTCACGAACGCCGGAGGCGGCCAGGCGGCGGACTTCCTTCTCCACGTCCTCGGGCCGCCTGGATCGGTGAAGGCCCCGCAGGGTCGGGATGATGCAGAAGGAGC
>CAZFQH010000078.1:0-12050 GCA_964520805.1 uncultured Acidobacteriota bacterium
TGCTCGCCATGGAGCGCAAGGTCAACTGCTCCACGGAGGACGGGAAGGAAGCCCTCTACTGGTTCGCGGGCAACGTGTATTCGCGCACACCCGGAGAGAAGGACCGGCTCCTTTTCGGGGTTCACGGTTTCAACTTCCGCACGTGCAGGACGTTCTCGGATCCCAAGCGCGGTCCCGGCTATCGCTCCGTCTCGCGCGAGATGCTCATCTACACGGACAAGGACAGCGGCGAAGTCATCAAGAAGTGGAAGAACCCGTGGACGGGCGAGGAGGTCGATGTCCTTGACGTCGCCAACGACCCCGTCAGCATGAGAGAACCCACGTATGCGTACGCCGCGGACGGGGTACCCCGCACGTTCCGGAGCGAAGTGAAGGACGGCTGGGCCCTCGATGGCGGCGGCGCGGCGCGCCTTTTCTACACGAACCCGCTCGGCGGCGACTATCAGGAGTACGTGGGAGGCACTTATCACGCCATGGAGTTCGGCACACAGATGGCGCGGATGGACGACCTGACCGACCCCAACACCACGTTCGTGAAGGACCGCGTCCTCACCTGGGTGCGGGTGTCGAAATGGCTCCCGTGGATGAAGATGGGTAGCCGCATCGGCGCGGTCGTCTTCAACACCGCGGGGCTCAGACTGGACAGCTTCGATGACCTTCCCGCGGTGGTCAAGGCCGAGGTCAAAGCGAACTGGCCGGTGTGGCAATCGGCACCTCCGCCCGACGACGCTCGACCGAGCATGACCAGTTGGGATCAGTTCAAGCGCTGGAAGGCAGACAAGAAATAACTTTGGTCTTCGGACCGCCGAGGTAACAGCATGAAGAAACGAATTTTCGTCGTATTCACCATCACGCTGGCCGGACTTGCGGTCATGGGCCAGGCCCAGGAGCAGCCTGCGACCGAGCACGTCGCTCCGAAGGAGAAGATCGGCAGCGTGGTCAGCCTGGACGTCTACACCCACAAGGACATCCTCGACCTCGTGGTGGCGACCGAGACCGAGGCGGGCCCGACCCTCACCCACCGCCGTTCGAAGGACGGGGGCTCGACCTGGGCTCCCGAGACGAGGGTCGAGATGAGCGGCACCACCATCTCGAACGCGATGCGCGGCCTCGACCCGCAGGTCGCGGCGGAGGGCGACCACATCTTCGTCGTCTGGACCACGCCTGGGGAAGGACAGCACGGCGTCGGCCCCTTCGGAACCGCGGTGTCCGACGATGGCGGGAAGACCTGGCGCAAGGGCTCCAATCCCGCCGATGACGACTCGAAGAAAGGTCATGCCTTCATCGAGTCCATCATCGACCAAGCCGGCCTCCTTCACGTGGTCTGGCTGGAAACGCGCGCCACCCGCGGGCTGTTCGCGGCCACCTCGAAGGACTTCGGAAAGACCTGGGCGAAGACCGTCACGGTCGATCAAATCACCTGCGAGTGCTGCTGGAACAAGATGATCTCGCTGCGGCCGGGCGAGACCCATCTGCTCTATCGAGACAAGGATCCGCGCGACATGGCGATCGCGATGACCTCGGATTCGGGCGCGTCCTGGAAGCGCCTCGCCACCGTGGGAGACTTCAAATGGCCGATCAACGCCTGTCCCTTCACCGGGGGCGGCCTGGCCGTGACCGGCTCGGGCGCGACCGAACGGCTGCATTCCACCATCTTCAGCGGCATGAAGGACCACCGAGGGGTGAGTTACCTCGCCTCAAGGGACAATGGAAAGACCTGGAGCGAACCTCTCCCCCTTGGTCAAGGACGGGGTCAGCATTCGGACCTCGCGTCCATCGGCCGCGACCTCGTCGCCGTCTACGATGTGACCGATCCGGACGACGGGACGGTGGTCGGAATCAAGCGGTCGGGCGACGAAGGCGCCACATGGTCCGGGTTGACGCGGCTCTCGGCGAAGGGTGTGAAGGCCGACTTCCCCCGGTTGGTATCGGTCCAGGGCCGGTTCGTCGCCTTCTGGACGGAGAAGGACACGAACGGGATGGTCGTCTGGCGCATGAAGGAACTGGGCGAAGCGGCAGGGATCGCCGCGCACTGAACCTATCACCGTCGGGTGACGGTCAGCGCGCGGCGGGCGTCTCCGCCTGGATCTGCTTCGCCACTGCCTCGACCTTCTCCATCATCCTGAGCAGGTTCTCGCCAAGGATCCCCTTGATCTGTGGTTCGGTGTAGCCGCGGCGGAGCAGCTCCTCAGTGATCCTCGGCAGGCCGGTCACGTCTTCCATGCCTTCGGGCATCGACGCTCCATCGAAGTCGGAGCCGAGGCCGACATGATCGACGCCCGCGATCTTCACCGCGTGGTCGATGTGGTCGACGATCCTCTCCCACTTCGCCACCGGGAGAGGTGGCTGAAGCGCGCCCACCGCGGCGATCGTCTCCATCATCCGCTTCTCCGCATTCTCGGGCCCCGGGTACTTCGCTGCCATATCCTGCCGGATCACGTCGACTTGAGGCAGGCGCGCCTCTTCGGCGAGCCGCAGGGTCTCGTCGATGTAACTGTTGAGGTAGTTGATCTGGATCACCCCGCCTTTGGCCGCCATGGCCTTCATCATGTCGTCGGTCATGTTGCGGACATGGCCGGTCAGCGCCCGGCAGGACGAGTGGGAAGCGAGAAGGGGCGCACGGCTGGTGGCGAGCGCGTCCTCGAACGTCTGGTCGGCGACGTGGGAAACATCCACCATCACGCCCAGACGGTTCAGTTCCCGAACGACATCCTTCCCGAACCCCGTGAGGCCGTTGTGAGCAGGTTTCTCTCCGGACGAATCGGCCCACGTGGTGTTGAGCGAGTGAGTGAGGGTCAGGTACCGGACGCCGAGTCGCGCATAGTTGCGCAGGACGCGCAGGCTCGCGTCGATCATGTGACCGCCCTCCATACCCATCATCGTGGCGATCTTGCCCGCCTTGTGCGCGGCGCGGATCTCGGCCGCGGTGGTGGCGAGAACCATGGCGTCGGGGCGCGCGGCCGTGAGCTCCAGAACCGCGTCGATCTGATCGAGCGACCGCTTCACCGCGGTCGGACCGGTGACGCTTCCCGCCATGTAGATCGAGAAGAAGAGCCCGTCGAGGCCGCCCTCGCGCATCCGGGGATAGTCAACGTGATTGCCTCGTCCCCCCGGGCCGCGCTGGCCGCGGGCATTGGGCTCATGGCGCTCGAAGAAGCTCCATCCTGGCTGCAGCAGGCGCTGCGTAGTGTCGATGTGAGTGTCGAGCACGATCGCCTCGGCGTGGATCCTCTTCGCATGAGCCGCGAGGTCGCCTGCGGGAGGCTGCTGAGCTCGGACGAGACCCGCAAAAGCGCAGGCTCCGAGCACGAGGGTGAGCGCGATTCGGGCGGGTCGAAACATCGAAGTCTCCTTTAGATTCCCTTGACGGGCCTGAAGTTTGACACGGACGGACGGGCCGGTTCCTCGTCTCTCAGCGCGACGATCGGGTTAACGCTGGCGGCGCGGAACGGGGGGATCAGGCACGCCATCACCGCCACCGTACCCGGGAGAAGGATCACTCCCGCAAACGCGAAAGGGTCGCGGGCGCCGACGCCGAAAAGCAGGGACTGAAAGAGCTGGGCGGAGAGAGCCGTGCCCGCGAGGTTCATGAAGAGCCCGGCGATCAGTCGCGAATTCTGATTCAGAACCATCTTCGCCATGTCGTGGCGGCTCGCGCCAATCGAAAGACGAACACCGAATTCGCGCGTGCGCGGGGCGACGCCGTAGGAGATCACACCGCAGAGTCCGACGATCGCTAGGACCAGGGCCACCGTCGCGAAAACACCGAATGGAAGCGAACAATAGCGCTGGCCGAGCGTGTCAAAGACGAACTGCGCCATCGAGTGGTGGCACTTCGACCACCAGGATTAGCCCCGCCCCGCCATCTCAAATGCGAGCTGGTGGAAGTAAGTTTCAGATCTCCATGGCCCCGGTGTCTCCCCTCGACCTCTCGCAATCGCGCGTTCTGGTTTTGACCGGTGCGGGCGTCTCCGCGGAAAGCGGCCTCGCCACCTTCCGCGACTCCAACGGACTTTGGGAACAGCATCGCGTGGAGGATGTGGCCACACCCGCAGGATTCGCGAACGATCCCGAACTGGTCTGGCGCTTCTATTCGCGGCGGCGAGAGCAAGCGAAAACCGTGGAGCCCAACGCTGGGCACCGGGCGATCGCGGCACTGGAGGCGCGGCTCGGCGATCGGTTCCTGCTGGTGACTCAGAACGTGGATGGGTTGCATCAGCGGGCTGGTTCGGAGCGCGTCATCGAAATTCACGGCAGCCTGTTTCGCACGAAGTGCTGGGCCTGCGACCTCGAACCGTTTCACGACACCGCGAGCTACATGGCGGAAAGACTTCCGATCTGCGACCGCTGCGAAGAGGCCGGGCGCAAGGCGCTTCTGCGCCCCGATATCGTCTGGTTCGGCGAGATGCTCGACCCAAACCACCTCCACGCCATTGATTCATTCCTGCGTCGAGGCCACGGAACTCCGCTGGTTTTCCTGGCGGTGGGGACCTCCGGCGCGGTCTGGCCCGCGGCCGGGCTGGTGCATCAGGCTCGAGGGTTGGGGGCGTCGACGATTCTGGTGAACGCCGAAGCGGCCGAGAACACCGCCCACTTCCACCGCTTCCTCGAGGGCCGCAGTGCGGAGATCCTGCCCGTCCTTCTCGGTGCGGACGGCCCGGCCAGCGGATAATCAGGCCCCGAAATCCCTCAGGAGGTCGTCCTTGAAACCACGCTCACCCCTTGTTCTGCCCCTCTGCTTGACCCTGGTGTCCATGACCACTGCCGAAGCCCTCCAGACTGACGCGCTCACCTATCCCCAAACAAAGAAGGGGGAGGTCATCGAGGTTCTGCATGGCCAGAAAATCGCCGACCCCTATCGATGGCTCGAGGATCCAAACAGCGCCGAAACCGCAGCCTGGGTGGAGGCGCAGAACAAGGTCACTTTCGGCTATCTCGGGAAGATCGAAAAGCGAGCGGCGATTCGAGAGCGCCTCACCAGGCTCTGGAACTACGAACGTTTCGGCGTGCCGAGCCGGCACGGCGCCTGGACCATTTTTTCGAAGAACAACGGCCTCCAGAATCAGGCGGTCATCTATAAGGCGACTTCCCTGACCAGCGATCCGGAAGTGCTGCTCGATCCGAACACCCTGTCGACCGACGGCACCGTGGCCCTCTCCGGCCTCACCTTCTCGGAAGACGGAAAGTACGCGGCCTACTCGACGTCGTCCTCCGGTTCGGATTGGATGGAATGGAAGGTCCGCGAAGTTGCGACCGGGAAGGACCTGGCCGATGTGATCAAGTGGTCCAAGTTCTCGGGTGCTGCCTGGAAAAAGGATGGCAGCGGCTTCTACTACTCTCGTTACGACGCTCCGATGAGCAAGGACGAGGCGTACAACGCGGTCAACAAGTACCAGAAGGTTTTCTTTCACAAGGTGGGCACGCCGCAAACTGACGACGCGCTCGTCTATGAACGGCCCGATCAGCCCGACTGGGGCTTTGGGGCGGTGGTCACCGACGACGGTCGCTTTCTTTTGATCTATCAGTCCGAGGGGACCAATCGCGAGAACCGCCTCTTTGTGCAGGATCTCCAGGACCCCAAGGGGAAGATCGAGCCCTTTCTGGATAGGTTCGATGCGTCCTACAACGTGGTCGGCAACGACGGCGCCATCTTCTATGTGGTTACCGACAAGGATGCCCCGCGTTATCGCGTGGTGGCGATTGAAAAGGGAAAGGCCGATGCGGCTGCGTGGAAGACCGTGATCGCCCAGGCTCCGAACCGGGATGTTCTCTCCTCGGTTTCGGTCATCGCGAACCGGTTCGTCGCGGTCTATCGCGTGGATGCCCACGAGAAGCTGAAGCTGTTTGCACTCGATGGGAAACCCGAAAGCGAGATCGCTCTCCCGGCCATCGGCTCGGTTGCCGGCATCACGGGAAAGCGCGAAGACAAGGACGCCTTCTACGCCTTCACGTCCTTCACCTATCCGAGTACCACCTTCCGTTACGACTTCGCGACGAAAGCGAGCACGGTCTTCAAGCGGCCGTCGGTGGACTTCGATCCCAACGCCTTCGAGACGAAGCAGGTCTTTTACCCGAGCAAAGACGGCACGAAGATCCCCATGTTCATCGTCCACAAGAAGGGCTTGATTCTGAACGGCACGAACCCCACATACCTTTACGGCTATGGCGGTTTTGACATTTCCCTCGAGCCCGCCTTCTCGGCGGCCAACATCGTCTGGATGGAGATGGGCGGCATCTATGCCCAGCCCAACCTGCGTGGCGGTGGCGAATACGGGAAAGAGTGGCACGATGCGGGTCGTCTCAAGAACAAGCAGAACGTCTTCGACGATTTCATCGCCGCGGCCGAATGGCTGATCACCAACAAGTACACGTCCACACCGAAGCTCGCCATCGGCGGAGGCAGCAATGGCGGCCTTCTGGTGGGGGCGGTCATGACCCAGCGTCCTGAACTCTTCGGGGCCGCGCTGCCCGCGGTGGGCGTCATGGATATGTTGCGCTTTCATAAGTTCACCATCGGCTGGGCGTGGAAGTCCGACTACGGCGATCCCGACGTCAAAGCCGATTTCGAGACCGCGGTCAAGTACTCGCCTCTTCACAACCTCAAGCCCGGCGTCTCCTATCCCGCCACCCTGGTCACGACCGGCGATCACGACGATCGTGTGGTGCCCGCCCATTCGCACAAATTCATCGCAGCCTTGCAGGCGGCGCAGAAGGGAAGCGCTCCGGTTCTCACGAGGATCGAGACCAAAGCGGGTCACGGCGCCGGAAAGCCGACCGCGAAGATCATCGAGGAGCGGGCGGATCAGTGGGCCTTCCTGGTCCATACGCTCGGGATGAAGTGACCATCGGTCGCGTGCGGTCTCACAAGGGCGGCCACAAGGGCCTCCCCTACATTCGCAAAAGCGTAAGGGCACCCCTTGAACCTTCTCGGAGTTGGGGGGCACTGACCCTTGTGGTTGCCCTTTCCGTGGCGCGGTCGTTATGCCGACCCGCGGCTCTCGCATTTCTTTTCTGGACTCCTTCACTCCCCGCCTTCGCGGCTCAGGCCACGCTACCCGCCCCCGCTCAGTGGACCGAGTCCAAGCTCCCGGGCGAGTTCTTCACCGTCCTCACCGATGCCGGTGACAAGGAAGCCCGCCGGATCACGTTCCAGTTAGGCCAATTCGACAAGAGTCTCCAGAGGCGATTTCCCTGGATTCGTTTGCCTCAGGTGACCGACGCTCCGCTCCGTGTCTTCGCCTCGTCGGATGAAGCGCTCGTCCGTTCTCTCGCCCCCGACGCCGAGGAGGGCGGAGGGGTGGATCCGCACGCGTCCTACTGGGCGCCGGACTGGACGAGGTCAGGGCCTCACACCGCAGCGGTCCGTCTCGGTCTCAAGGAACCCACGGACACGGAGCCGAGCCCGCACCGGGGATACTTCAGGGGCCGCACGACCTTTCTCCTCGGCCGCTCGCTCACCGAGGCGACGCCGTCCTGGCTCCTGCGCGGACTCGTCACGTTCTTCTCCGAGACGGTGGTTCGGGACAAGGAGATACAGACCGGACGGATGGCACCCGCGTGGAATGCCGCCAGGACCGCCGCGGTTTTGTCCGCCGCCGATTTCTTTCGAGACGGCCGGGGAGTGGATCGCGCCTTCGATCTGCAGGCCGGCCTTTTCATTCACTACCTGTTTCTGGGGGAGGGAGGAAAGAACGCCCGCCTGCTCGACGCCGCATTGCTAGGTCTCTCGTCCAAGGAAACCGCGGCCGGCGCACAGTCGGCGGTGTCAAGTCTCAAGGCACTGTACGCAGGTTTTCCCAAGTACGCGGCGGGCAAGAAACTCGGTTTCCTCAAACTTCCTCTTGCACCTTCCGTGACCCCCGCCGCTTTCGGTGTGAGCGTAGTACCCCTGGCCGAAGCCCTGCTCCAGCGCGCCAGTGTCCATCAACTCATGAACCGCCCCGTGGACACGCGCGCGGTCTTGCGTCAGGTGAAGGCGGCCGACCCAAGCCTCGCCAGGCCCTATGAGATCGAGGCGTTCCTGTTCGACGCCGAACAGCGCACCACCGAGTCCAAACAGGCGATCGAGGCCGCCCTTGAACGCGGCTCGTCGAACCCGCACCTGCGGTACCGCCTGGCCCAGCTTCAGTGGGCGCCGAAGATGAATCGGGCGTTGCTTGAGTCGGTCCGCAAGCTGCTTACGGAAGCACACCAGGATTTGCTCAGGGACGCCAAGATCATGGCCTATCTGGCCGAAGTCCTGAGCGACCTCGGTCAGGCCGATGCCGCCCTGGGCCACGCCGGCGGAGCGGTGAAGACCGAGACCGCGGACGCCTATTCCCGGATGGCGCTCGCCCGTGCTCAGTGGAACTCTCGCCAGATGGACGCCGCCACGGCAACCGCGCGTCAGGCCCTCGCCCTCGCGCAACTCCCTTCGCAGAAGCTGAAGGTCCAGGAGTTCCTGGCTTTCTCCGCCGCCAATAAACGCGCCCAGGGGTCGGGCTCCAAGCCCTGGACAACTCACTCGGGTCCGCCGCCTTCGGGCGCTTTCGGATCTTCCCGCAACACAGGCGGAAGCGGTCGAGTGAATCTCGGGCAGACCCGCACCGACTCCGCGGACGGGGCGGCCATCGCCGATTGTTTCGCCCGCCGCGACGACGCCGCCTGCGCCCGCGCGGTTCCCGCACTGGAACTGGCCTGCGCCGAGAAGCAGACCACGTCGTGCGTGTCCCTGGGTTCGTTGTACGACGGAGGTTTCGGCGTCGCCAGAGACCGACGCAAGGCCGCCGCCGCCTATACATCCGCCTGCACCCTGGGAGACCAGGCCGGCTGCGCCCGTTACGCGGTGTTGGAAGCTCAGGGCCTCGGGGTCGCGCCAAACGCCGCCCGCGCCACGAAGACTCTTCGAACCCTCTGCTCGCAGAAGATCGCCGAGGGCTGCATCGGTCTTGCCCAGATCCTCCGCAAGACCGGCTTCGCGGTCGACCGCGACGAAGCGCAGAAAGTCCTCAATGAGACGTGTGCCGCCGGTTCGCCCGAAGCCTGCGCGCTTCTCAACAATCGCTAATTCAATCACCCTTCAGGTAGTTTGAGGCGGTCGCGGTCGCGGTTCAGCGGCCGACCGGGCGGATTTCGTAGCCCTCCTTGTCTTTTGCTTCGCGAACCATGCGCCGCACGTCGGCGAGCAGTTTCTGCGCGTCGTAGACGATGCCGTCCTTGATCGTGTAGCGCACCCCGCCCACGCGGGCGAGACGATTGTCGGCGTCGAGCTTCACCGCGCCGGTGCCGTAGAGCACCTTCAGATTCGCGACCGGATTTTCTTTGACCACGACCATGTCGGCAAGCTTGCCGGGCTCGAGGCTGCCCACGCGGTCGGCGACGCCGAGGGCCTGAGCGCCTGCGAGGGTCGCCGAGCGGATGACTTCGAGGGGATGAAATCCCGCTTCACGGAACAGCTCCATCTCACGAACGAACGAGAAGCCGTACAGGTTGAAGGTGTAGCCCGAGTCGGTGCCGATCCCGACGCGACCGCCGCGGTTCTTGTACTCGTTCACGAAGGTCATCCACAGGCGGTAGTTGTTACGCCACTCCACCTCTTCTTCGGTCGTCCAGTAGTGGAAGTACGACCCGTGGTTGGTCCGGCTGGGGAGGTAAAAGCGCCACACCGAGGGCAGGGTGTACTCCTCGTGCCACTCCGCGCGGCTCATGCGCATGAAGTCCCGCGTCGTTTCGTAGGCGTGGAAGGTCGGCGAGAGGGTGAAGTCGAGCTTCAAGAGCTCGTCCATCACGGCGTTCCAGCGAGGGCTGAAGGGCGCGGCGGCCTGACGCCAGAGTCGGCCGGCCTCTGAAAAGCGGTCCTGTTCGTCGTTGTAGTTGTAGTCGCGCGGGTAGTCCTGAATGGTGCGGTCGGTAAAGAGGGCTTCGGGCAAGCCGTACCAGTGTTGCATCGAGGTGAGGCCCATGCGCGCGGTGTCGAGCACGTTAAGCCGCGCGACCGCGAGCTGGGCGTGGTGGCACGTGGTGCGCAGACCGAGCTTCTTCGACTCGTCGATGGCCGCGGCCATCAGGTCGGGGCGCAGGCCGAAGAATTTGATGCCGTCGGCGCCCTGGCGCGCCACATCCTGGACGAAGCTGCGAACCCCTGCCGTGGTCGTAATCGGATCCTGGACGCCTTGCCCATAGAAGACGTAGGGCAGAAGACGTGGAGCCGTGATGAGGTTCTGCCCGCTCTTCTTCTTGTGCTCGACCATGAAGGCGAGGCCGTTGCCGCTGCCGGGGTCGGAGCTGGTCGTGATCCCGTGGGCCAACCACAGCTTCAATACGTACTCGGCCGGCGTGCCCTGCTCGCGACCGCCCAGGTGGCCATGGAGGTCCACGAAGCCGGGTAACACGTAGTGGCCGGAAAGGTCGATCACATGGTCCGAGGGTCCGGCGACCGGTCGATTCCCAGGATTGATCGGAACGCCCGGGCTACCGACACTCTTGATGTCACGGATGCGGTTTCCTTCGACGACGATGTCCACCGGTCCCACCGGGGGCGCCCCGGTTCCGTCGATGAGAATCACTCCGCGCAGGATGAGCCGCTTCCAGGGGCCTTCGCCTTCGGCCCGCGGCGGCGCAGGTGTGATGGTGCTCGCTTCCTCCGGGATCGCTGCTTTTGCCGCCAGGGTTGAGACCGCGAGGCACATGGTTACGGCGGTCACGCGCACGTGTCTGGTCAGAAACTGCATGCTGACTCTCCTGAGAAGTTCATGATTGGGGACTGGGGAGCTCACTCGTCGCGGGCTTCGCTAGGAGAGAGGCGGAGACGGAGGGGGACGTCGCGGCGCGCCTCGATCCACACCACGAGGTCGCTGCCCGCGAGAGTGTGGCGGTGGCCGAAGCGGAACCCGGGGCCGCGTGGCACGGCGCGGCCGTCGAGGGCAAGCCGTGCCCCGGCTTCGCCCCAGCCCTCGACCACGAGGGCAATGTTCCGGACCGGGGACGCGGTCGAGGCCGCGAGCACGAGGTCGAGCGGCCGTCCTACCGGGGCCTCACTCCTCAGCCGGTAGGCGCGCTCCGAGCGGTCGTATCCGAGAGAATGCGCGCTTCCGGTGGCGACGCGCAGCTCGGGTGCTTGTGACCATGAACGCGCGAGCTCGACGAGATCGTTCCAGGGACGATCGGTCATTCCGTACAAAGACGCGCGGAAGTCGCGTCCGTCCGGGCCTTGATTGAGCGGCGGGGTCGATATCGGGAAGCCCAGAAAGTGGGCGGCGCGGTCAGTGGCGAGGCTGGTGCGCCCGTCCGACAACGCCTGGCCGACCGGCCAGTGGTTTCCAGAACCGGGGCGCCGTAGATTGACGATGTTCATGTCACGGAGGTAGGACATCTTGTTCCCTGGCTCGAAAACGATGAAGGGCTTGTAGCGCGACTTCAGGTTGTGGCGCTGGATCACGAGGTCCGCAGGAACCTTCTTCGAATCGGGCTTCGGGTCCGCGACGTAAGAGAACACCTGCGTCTCGCCCGCGAGGTTGCCGACCGTGACGTAGTCCTCATGGATCACGTCTCCCTGCAACTGTCCCGCCTGAGTGAGCGGGATCGACTCCTGGAACTGAACCGGTTGACCGAGCGTGTTCCGGTTCCAGCTCACCTTGCGGACGGCGGCGGTGTCCGGGTACACGTAGTAGTACTCGTCCACCCACGCGCCGTTGCCGAGCCGCTCCTCGGTGTTCCAGAATTCGTTCTTCACGTTCACCAGCGCGTACCGCCAGTGGACCACCGCGCGCGCGTCGGTCTGTTCAATCACGCGGACGTGTGAGTAGCGATTCTGCTTGTCGTTCATGTGTTCGTAGGTGAAGTCCGCGTCGTAGCCCTCGACGCTCTGGTCGGCCATCCAGTGGCCGTTCTCGGTGACCCAGGCGGGCGAGTACTGCGTGCCGCGCCAGAACACGAAACGCACGGGCGAGAGGTCGAAGCGAACCAGAACGTCGGGGTGCGAGCCGACGCGCCAGAGCGCGTCCCATTCGGGGTGGTATTCGAGCTTCGTCGGGTAAGCGCCGAAGCGGCCGGGGCCGGGCGGGCCTGACGGC
>CAZFQH010000079.1:0-12026 GCA_964520805.1 uncultured Acidobacteriota bacterium
CAACTACGACGTTCCCACATCGGCCGAAGCGTACGTCCATCGCATCGGTCGCACCGGACGGGCGGGGCGCGAAGGGGTGGCGATCACCCTCGCCGAACCACGTGAACACCGTCTGCTTCGCAACATCGAATATCTGACCAAGCAGAAGATCCAGGTGTCGGCCGTGCCCACCGTGGCCGACCTTCGCGCGCGCCGCATCGAGATGACCAAGGCCGCCCTTCGCGAGACGCTCCTTGCCGGCGACCTCGACCACTTCCGCGCCGTCGTCGATTCTCTCGCCCAGGACTTCGACATCATGGACGTGGCGGCCGCGGCCGTGAAGATGGCGGACGCCAAGGATGGCGCCGAGGCCGAGGAGATTCCATCGGTCACCATCCGGCCGGATCGGCCAGAGCGTCCGTTGTCGGGTCACGATCGGGGGCCGGCGCCAAGAGCAGGTGCGGCCGGATCTGAGGGCGGCAAGCCCGGGAAGGGCATCGCGAAGGCCTTCGGCAAGAAGCGCATCACGCCCGAGTGGGACGTGGCCCGTCTCTACATCGGTGCGGGCAGGGCGGCGAACATCCGGCCCGGTGACCTGGTGGGTGCCATCGTCAACGAGGCCGGAGTGGACGCGCGCGCGATCGGCGCGATTCAGATCACCGATCGGTTCTCGCTGGTGGAAGTCCCCGCGGAAATCGCCGATAGCGTGATCGAAACCCTCCGCGCCACCACGATCAAAGGCAAGCGCGTGCCGGTCCGCCGCGACCGCGAACAGGCCTGGAAGAGCTAGGCACGCGGCCGATCCACTCGGCCGCGTGCGGATCCCCGCGAAGGCCAGGATCCACTTCTTCTGGGCGAACCCGCGTGCTCGCCAGTCGGGGGGCAAGCGCCCTGACCCACCAACCACTTTTTATTTGCTGCTGTTCTCCGAGGCCGTGCCCCGGCCCGTCTCCCCGCCCCGATCAGAGAATCGAGAAGGTCGGAGCGGTCTTCAACGATCGGTCAAAGGTGACCGTGGTTTCGCACCCGGCACGCCGGTTCCTGCGGCCGATGAGGTAGTCTGCAAAGTCGCCGCGACCATCGCGATCGACCCCGACGGCTTGACCGACGATCTCCCGGTCTTCGAAAGAGAAAAGCGCCGTCCTGGAGATCTTCTCCAGCGCGATCACGATCCCCCCTTTGTCGATCTGATAGGCGCCCCGAAGGACCCAGACCATCTCGCACAGGACGATGTCGTCCACATGAAGGCGCTCCTCTTCATCGAGGGCTTCCGCGATCAGGGAGTCGACGGCCCGGGCTTGGGCGACCTGGTCCTGGGTCAGTTAGCGAACGAGTACGTTGGTGTCGAGACCTTTCATCGCTTCCCCGAGTGACTCTTCACGATGGCGGCATTCATGCTTTCGATGGACCTCGCCGGCTTCCGGGTCCGCTCGGCCCGTAGTAGCCCTCTAAGTGCCTTCACGTCGCTCGTGGCCGCCCGAACCACCGTCTCACCCCGGTCATTGACAACGAAATCGACCTTGGTCTCCGGTGCCGAGTCGCAAGCGTTCGCGGATGGCCTTGGGAACGGTCATCTGCCCTTTACTGGTCATGGTCGCGGTGTGCATAATGTCCTTACTCTCCAGGCACCCGTATCGCCGCAATGTGCTCGGCCTTGACGACAATCATTCCCTACCCCCGCCCCAACGCCTGATCAATATCCTCGGTCAGATCCTGGACATCCTCGATGCCGGTGGAGATCCGTACCAGCCCATCGTTTATCCCCAGCCGCTTGCGGTGCGCGGGTGACACCTCTCGGTGCGATGAACTCGCCGAATGCGAAACCCCGGTGAAGACATCGCCGAGGCTGGTCAGCCGAACGCAAAGCTTTAAGGCATTCATGAAACGAAACGCCGCTTCCTTCGTGTTGTCCTTCAACTCGATCGAGACCAGCGCGCCGCCGTGAGGTGCGCGCAACACGCGCGACACTAAACCCGACGACGCCTCCGCGGAAAGACTCGGATAGTGGACGCGCGACAGTCGTGGGTCGTCCTTGAAGTGTTCCGCAATCTTGCGCGCGTTGTCACACTGGCGCTCGAGCCGCAACCCCAGGGTCTTCATACCGCGCAGGATCTGATGAGCCTCCCACACACTCATCACCCCGCCC
This sequence comes from uncultured Acidobacteriota bacterium, assembly GCA_964520805.1. GTDB lineage: Bacteria > Acidobacteriota > Vicinamibacteria > Fen-336 > JAGNNV01 > JAGNNV01. The sequence goes on from CAZFQH010000079.1 coordinate 2,126, forward strand.
GCGAGTTTCATGATGCTGATGAGAGCCAGGCCATCGTGCTCCTGCCTGGCCACGGCGACGCCGCCCATGGCGTCGGCATGACCGCCGAGGTACTTCGTCGCACTGTGAATCACGAAGTCGGCGCCCAGCGTCAACGGCTGGCACAGGAAGGGCGAGGCGAAGGTGTTATCGACGAGGAGACGCGCGCCCACCTCCTTGCCGATGGCCGCGATGGCCGCGAGGTCACAAACCTTCAGGAGTGGATTGGAGATGGTCTCCGCGAGAAGAACCAAAGGCTTTGATGCGAAAGCCTTCGCGCGGACGGCCTCGAGATCGTTGAAATCCGCGGTCACGGTCTTGACCCCGGCCGAACCGAAGACCTTGTGTAGAAGGTCGAAGGTTGCACCGTAGAGATCCTGCGAAGCGAGGACCGTGGATCCTGGAGCCAGTTCGCACGCGAAGAGAGCGGCATGCAGCGCCGCCATGCCGGACCCGTAAGCACAAGCGACGGTTCCGCCTTCAAGGGTCACCAGGGCATCCTGCAGCGCGGCGATCGTGGGGTTTCCGTAGCGGGTGTAGACGTAGTCGCCCGCCTCCCCCGAGAAGACCTTGTCGACCTCCTCCATCGAGTCGTAGGTGAAGGCGGAGGTCGCATAGATCGGCGTGGCCACCGGGCGGCCGATGGGCAGTTGCTTTCGCTCGCCCGCGTGCACCAGTTCGGTCCAGAGCCGGTTTTTCTTCATCGCCGCATCCTCCCTCAAACTCAAGATAAAAAGCTCCCGTGCCAAAGAAGATGCACGGAAGCTTTCGGAGACGTTGTTTCCTGCGGCGTTTCCTACAGATCTGTAGCAGTTGTTACGTGGAGCAAGTAACCGATAAATCGCCACGTTGGGGCGGACCTGGGCGGACCAGTCGCCCTACGACAGGAGGGAGAGTACAAAAAAACGCGAAAGATGCCAACCGTGGCGGGCCTCGTGGAGACCAATAAATGCTTGACACCTCCGGGTCGGTGTGCCCTACACTGCGTTCAACTTGTTGAACGTCTGGCGATCCCGCCGGACGCTCGCACCCCTATCAGGAGAGACGGCTAGTGGCGCAGAGCCCTATTTATCGTTCAAGCACTTGGACCTCGCTTCCGCAGTGGCACGATTCGGGACGAGCTTGTTCTCGGCCCGCCCTCTTTTCTTCTCGCCCTCGTCGTTCAGCCCAGAAACCCCGAAGGAGTAGTCGATGAAAATGTTCTTGAGTGGACTGCGTCGTTTCCTAGTCACGCTGGTCGTGATGCTGAGCGCCACTGCGGCGCTGGCTCAGACCACCTCGATTGTCGGTACCGTTGTCGACTCCGCAGGCGCCGTGGTGCCGGGCGCTTCTATCGTCGCGAAGAACCCGAAGACCGGAGCGACCTTCGAAGCCGTCACATCCGGGGCGGGCAGCTTCACCATCGCCTCGGTGCCTACGGGCGTCTATATCGTGACGGTGTCGCTGTCCGGCTTTAAGAACTTCGTCCTCACCGACGTTGTGGCGAACGTGGGCGGCCCCGCCTCCGTCCGTGCGACCCTCTCCGTCGGCGGCCAGCAGGAGACGATCACCGTCGAGGCCAAGTCCGAGTTGATCCAGACCCAGGCCTCTGCGGTTTCGACCACCATCGACGCCCGCCAGATCACGAACCTGCCCTTGACCAGCCGTGCCGCCCTCGATTTCGTCACGATTCTTCCCGGCGTCAACACCCCGGGCGGCAATCGCAACTCGACGATCAACGGTCTTCCCCAGAGCCAGATCAACATCACGCTCGACGGCATCAACGTCCAGGACAACACTCTGAAGGGCGACCGAGGCAGCGACGGTTTCTTCGCGATCGTCAATCCGCGCCTTGACGCGGTCGATGAAGTCACGGTGTCGATGGCCGGCATCGGTGCGGAAACATCCGGCCAGGGCGGCGTGCAGATCCAGTTTGTCACCCGCTCGGGAACCAACACACTCAAGGGCAGCCTCTACCACTACCTGCGGAAGGACTCGCTCAACGAGAACACCTGGTTCAGTGAGCGAAACAACGTGGCGAAAGCGAAGCTGAAGCAGAACCAGCTCGGCCTCTCCATCGGCGGTCCGATTCGTATTCCCGGCGTCTTCGATGGCCGCAACAAGGCGTTCTTCTTCGTGAACTGGGAAGAGTTTCGTCAGCCCTCAGACGTCACTCGCCAGCGGACCATCCTCACCCCGTCCTCACAGCAGGGCATCTTCACCTACGTTGTCGGCGGTGAAACCCGGCAGGTGAATCTGCTCCAGCTTGCCGCGTCTCAGGGTCAACTGGCCACAATGGATCCGCTCCTGGCCAAGATCTTCAGCGATATTCGCGCCGCCACCGGAACCACGGGCACGGTGACGGGGCTCCCCGACCCCGCGTTCCAGCGCTACACCTACAACGTTCCCGTCGAGTCCCGCCGCACCTATCCCACCGTCCGCCTCGACTGGGACGTGACCGCCAAGCACCGCCTGAGCTTCACCACGAACTACCAGGACTTCGCGGATACACCGGATACCTTGAACAATTTCGAGCCCCTCTTCCCCGGTTTCCCGGCCTACGGCGGACAAGGCTCCGAGCGTGTCGCCGGAAACCTCGCCCTCCGGTCCAATCTCGGCAACAATCTGGTCAACGAGTTCCGCATTGGCGGCAGCGGCGCTCCCGTCAAGTTCTTCGCCGAACAGAACATCAACATGTGGAAGGGAACCTCCGTCGCCGACCAGGGTGGCTACCAGCTTAATTTCGGTTCCGCGCCCCTCAACATCACGAACGCCTCGACCGGACCGAATCCGCAGTCTCGCAACGCTTCGACGAAGCTGATTGAAAACCGGGTCAGCTGGCTCAAGGGTGCTCACAGCCTCAACTTTGGCGGATCGTTCACCGAAGTGAATGTCTGGGGCAAGTTCGAGGGCCTCGTGCCCGCCGCCAACTTCGGCCTGGTGGCCGGGGATCCTGCCATCGCCTTGTTCAACGCCGCGAACTTCCCGGGAGCCTCCGCCACCAACATCAGCGTGGCGCAGCAGCTCTACGCGGTACTCACGGGCCGCATCACCTCGATCACGGGCAATGCGGGCCTCGACGAGGCGACTGGTACCTACAAGTACATGGGCCTGCGCCGCCAGGCCGGCCGTCTCCGTGACATCGGCTTCTTCCTGCAAGACAACTGGCGCGTCAAGCCAAACCTGTCTCTGAACCTTGGCCTGCGGTACGAAATCCAGACTCCGTTCTCCGCGTCCAACAGCAACTTCTCCACGGCCAGCATCGGCGCGGCGTTTGGCGTTTCCGGGTTCGCTTCGGGCTGCAACCCGAGCAACGTGACCGTATCGAGCTGCAACATTTTCAAGCCGGGGACCATGCCGGGTTCCAAGCCGGTCTTCGACCAACTCAAGGAAGGGGTCAAGGCCTACAACGCCGACCTGAACAACCTGGCGCCCAGCATTGGCTTCAACTGGTCGCCCTCGGCGAGTGACGGATTCTGGAGGAAGATCTTCGGCGATCCCGGCGATTCTTCCATCCGTGGCGGCGTCTCCCGCTCCTACAGCCGCGCCGGGATGACCGACTTCACCACCCCCTTCGGTGCCAACCCCGGCCTTCAGATCACCGCCGACCGTTCGGCCGGTCTTGGAAACCTCGGCGCACTTCCACTCCTGCTCCGCAACGCCACCAGCCTGGGCGCGCCGGCCTTCGCCGAACGGCCGGTCTACCCGATGACCGATGTCGTCACCCAGGATGTCAACACCTTCGATCCGAACATCAAGACGCCCTACTCGGATTCCTGGTCCCTGGGCTTCCAGCGGGCGATCGGCAAGAACATGGGGATGGAACTCCGCTACGTAGGAACTCGCAGCCGCGATCTGTGGCGCGTGTACAACTACAACGAAGTGAACATCTCAGAGAACGGCTACCTCGCCGAGTTCCGGGCGGCTCAGGCCAACTTGCGGGCGAACATCGCGGCCGGCCGCGGTGCCAACTTTCGCTACTTTGGCCCGGGCACCGGCACCTCGCCGCTTCCCATCCACCTTGCGTACTTCAGCGGCGTGCCCGTCTCCCAGGCCGGCGATCCCTCGCGCTACACCTCGCCGACCTTCCAGGACAACACTTTCCTGACTCCGCTCGCGACCTTCAATCCGCTGCCCCGCACGGCCGCGGACGCCCTGGATGCGGACGCCACGCGACGCGCCAATGCTCTGACCGCCGGGTTGCCCGCGAACTTCCTGGTCGCGAACCCGGATTTGCTCGGTGGCGCGAACGTGACCGGCAACGGCGGGGGCACGAATTACCACTCGATCCAGTTGGAAGTTCGCCGACGGTTCTCTCAGGGCTTCTCCCTGAACGGCAGCTACACCCTCGGAAGCGCCAAGGAGATGGCCTTTTTTGGATTCCGTCAAGGGTTCAAAGACCGGTTGATCACGGGCGCCGAAGGCGGAGTGACTCAAGCCGCCAAAGCGTTCTGGTCGTGGGAACTTCCGATTGGCAAGGGCCGCAAATTCCTGGGCAACGCCAATGGCGTTCTTGATCGCATCCTGGGCGGCTGGCAGGTTCATGGTTCGCTGCGCATCCAGACCGGGCAGATGATCGACCTCGGGTCCGTCCGGATGGTCGGCTTCGACGAGAAGGAACTCCGCAGCATGTTCAAGCTCCGCACGGTGGACAGCGCATCCGGAGTCCTTCCCAAGCAGCGCGTGTGGATGTTGCCGCAGGCGATCATCGACGAGACGGTAAAGGCCTTCAGCGTAAGCGCTACCAGCGCCACCGGCTACGGCGCGTCCGGTGCGCCCTCCGGCAAGTACTTCGCTCCTGCGAACGGGCCGGACTGCGTCGAAGTCTCCGGCGGCTCCGGAGAGTGCAGCCCTCAATACTCGCTCGTAGTGACGGGTCCGCTCTTCAAGAACGTCGATCTCAGCATCACCAAGATGATCCCGGTGGTGGGCCGTACGCGCATTGAGTTCCGCGTTGAGGCGCTCAACGTGTTCAACACGCCGAACTTCGTTCCGGTCGGCGGCATCGGGTCCAACCCGAACTCGTACGAAGTGACGGCCCTGACCGGTGCCAACACCTCCCGCACCGTGCAGTTGGTGTCGCGTTTCAGCTGGTAGAGCCAGGGCGGACGGCGTCAAAAACGTGGGGCCGGGGAAACCCGGCCCCTTTTTCTTTCGCCGGAAGGCCAGGAATCTGCGCGGCAGAGCGAAGGCGCCGACCCCGCAATTGTGGCCCAAGGACAGGCTGGCGCGCTAGCTAGGGGCGGCCCTCGTGGCCGCCCTGCGAACCGCGGATCGGACCGGGCACCCACAAGGGCCGCGGCCCCCCAACAGCCGACGAGTTCAGGGGGTGCCCCTACGCCTCGAACCTCCGAGAAGTGGATCCCGGCTTTCGCGGGAATGACGTCGCCGGCTAGTCAGGGGCGGACGAGGAGAGTCAGCCGCGGGAACGTGAAGGCTCCCGCGACATCGTCGATCAGCGTCACCTGGCAGGTGTACAGACCAGGCTTCAATGATGCGGCGGGCACTGAAAGCTGGAAGATCGTAGCGCCCCGATCGGGGATCGTCACGGCCTTGGCCTCTACGAGCGGAGTCTCGTAGCGCCTTGTGCCTCCGCTGAAGAAGGCGATGCTCGTCTGGAGGAGGACCTCGCCTCCGGGCGTTCGGGCCGGATCGTAGGCCTCGTAGTAGAAGTACAGAGGCTGGCGCGCGGAGACGACGTGAGTGACGCTTGGGAGCAACTCCGAACCGTCGCGAGCCAGGGGACTTGGATTGTCGCGCCGAGCGGAGGGCTCGAGTTGGGTGCCGATGGTCACGGAGCTGACCTTCAGTTTCTGAAAGCGGAGGTCAGGTACGACGATGTCGGTCTCAAACGAGCCGAAGGTCCCGCCCTGATTCTCCCTGGCCACGAGCTTCAGGCGATATCGGCCGGGAGGCAGCGTGGTCCCGGTACGGTACTGAACATTCTTGCGGCGGACCTCCGCACCAGGGCGATTGGCATCGACGCGGATGGTGTCCCGGATGCGCGCCACCGCGCGTTTCGCCTCGTCGCGCACAATGCCGATGAGGTCGAGACTAAGGCGGCCTGGTGGTACCTTGGACGCCCTCGCCGCGTCGGGTGGGAACAAGGCGGAGCCCGGAATCGCCACCGAAAGCGGGACGAAGAACCGGTTGTCGCCAGTTCGGAAGTAGCCCGCCTCAATCCAGATCGGGAAGTCGGTGGCCGACAAATCGGCGAGGAGCTGCTCCTGAAGCTGGAGGTCCCGATCGGTTTTGCCGGCATGCGCGAAATCGCGCTCGGCGTAGTAGCCGGACCGATGCTCAGCCTTGAGATCAGGCCTGCGCACCTCGACCTTCATGCGGCGGAACCGTCCGTCCTTCCGCGGGTTTCCGCTGGTGTAGCCGAGCACGTAGTACGCGGCGCTGTCCGCAACCACCTGCTCAAAGGCATCCTTGAAATCGTTGGTGTCGAAGAACGCCTTCCCTCCAGTGTCGGTGGCGAGAGACGCGAGTGAGTCTTGCGAGGTCGATTGGCGGTCGAACTGCCTCGACAACGCGCGGCCGGAGAAAACATCCGCGCCGCCCCGGCTGGCCTGGCGCGCGTCGCCGCCGGGGACCACCGCTTCGAGGCCGCGGGTGTCGATCGGATAGACGGCGAGGTTGGCTTTGACCGCGCCATCGATCGCGGCTCGAAGCTCGACCTGATTTTCCGCCCCGATCCCGGCCATGCCGCTGCTGAAGTAGATAACGGACTTCTTCTGCACGATGGGCGTGAGGGCCTTGGAAAGATCCTCGATGGCGCGCAGGCGCCTGTCGATGTTGAAGAGGTCGAGTTCGCTGGTGTCGGGCGTGAAACCGTCGGCGGCGGCGGGATCGTCGGTCGCCGCGGCATCGGCGGACGAAGGATCGGCGGTGCTGGCGTCGTCGATCCCCGCGATTCGGTCGAGGGCCCGGCGCAGGAGTTCACGGTCGTCGGTGAAGTCCTGTCCCACCGAAAGCCCGGTCGACCCGATCGACGTGACCGCCACTAGATCGGCTTCGGTCAGTCGCTTGTCAATGTACGTGTGAGCGGAATCAAGGGCGCGCTGAAGCTGGTCGGGCTCCATGCCGTTCGAGTCGAAGAGAAGCACCACTAGCCGTTTCCCGCCGAGGTCGCGCGAGGGCGTGTTTGAGGCCGTCGCAGTCGTCGTCGGCCCGAGAACGGCCAGCGGAGGCCCCGCGGTCGCGGGCTCTTTGGCCAGGGACCCTTCGACCGCTCGTTCGGTCGTGACCTCCTCGAACTCGAAGGCCTCGATGATCTGCGGTCTGCCATCCTCCGTGACCACAAAGTCCTCGCGTCGCAGACCGCGCACCGGCGCGCCGGACTTCTCGCGCACCACCACGCTGATCCGCACCAGGTCGAGGCCTATGCCGAACGTGGGCACGGGCCCAGGCTGCCTGAGTTGAGCGAAGCCCGGGGACGCCTTAACCAGAGCCGCCAGCATCAGCGCGGAAGAGATGAATGGACGGCGTCGGATCAAAATCGGAACCTGGTCTGGATTTGAACCGTCCGCATGCCACCCACCCGGGTGACCTGGCCGAAGGTCGGGGAGTTCACCACCGTGTCGATTCCGGTGAGTTGCGGCGTATTGAAGACGTTGGTGGCCTGGATCCGCACGGATAGAACGCGCGGGCGTCCGAGGGAGAAGTTCTTGATGAGACCCATGTTCACGAGAAAGCTGCCGGGACCGGTGATCGAATTGCGACCGGCGTTGCCGAACGTCCCTGGTGTGGGCACCGCGAAGGCCGCGGGGTTGAACCACTGCTGGATCTTCGGGTTGTTCAAAGTCACCGGAGCGCCCGTGAGGTTCGCGCGCAACGTGCCGTTCACGCCGCGGGCGACGTCCGCGATATCTCCCACCACCCGGGCGGTGAAGGGCGCGCCGGACTCGGCGCTCACCGTGCCGCTCCAGACCCAGCCGCCGATCAGGTTCGACCAGAGTCCCTCGCGCAGCCACTTACGCCCCTGCCCGATCGGCAACACCACGAGGAAATCCGCAGCGAGGCGGTGCCGACGATCGAACGACGAACGACCTCGTTCGGCCTCTAGATCGGTGTCGTCCTGGGCAACCACGGTGGCACCTCCTCCGATCGCCGAGGCATTGTCGAGCGACCGCGCGAGGGTGTAAGTGAAACCGCCGCCCAACCCGCGGCCCAGCCGCTTGCGCACGCGGAGCAGTGCCGAGTGCAGGTTCGAGGTAGCTTCGGACGACTGCCAGAGGAAGGGAGCGACGCCCGGGATGCGAAGGCCGGTGGCGCTTCGGTTGGGCGCGCGGACAAGGTCGAGGTTGTAGCCGTGCGTACCCGAATAGCCGGCGGCCACGGTGAAGCCGTTCTTGAATTCCCGCTGGACGTCGAGATTCCACAGCGCCACGGTAGGCATCTGGTAGCGCGGATCGATGCCGTAGGTGTTGGTGGCGACACCGCTCGGCGAGGCTCCGCTGAAGGCGTTCGTCAAAGTGAGCGGGGCGGCGTGGTTTGCGATCCGCGTATCGCTCACCGCGAAGGGAGGCTGGCCCGCGAGCTTCTGCGCGATGGCCGCGTAGGCGCCGAGGTTGTAGTTGATTCCAAAGCCCGCGCGTACGGTCAGGTTGGATTTTGGCTTCCATGCTGCACCGATGCGGGGGGCCAGGTTGTTGGTGTCGCCGTACACGAGGCGGTCAGGGAAGGCCCCGCTGAAGGGCCCGAGTTGACCGGCGACGACGGGAGCCGCGGCGGTGAAGCCCTCGGTGACGTCGAGGTTGACGAGATGGTTGTTCTCCTCTTTGAAGGGGGTCACGAACTCATAGCGCAGGCCGAGGTTCAGCGTGAGATTGTTGCGAACCCTCCAGTCGTCCTGGGCGAAGAGACTGATCGTGGAACTGCGGAATCGAATCCGGCCCGGACCGAACTGTACCGACGCCTGCTGTGGCCGGCCCAGGAGGAAATCGGCGAAATCGAGGCCGGTGCCTGGCACCGGCGCGCCGCCAGCCTGGGCCGCGGTGTAGTAGCCGGTGAAGATGTAGGCGCCTCGGGCGTTCTCGTCGGTCTGGCTGTCGAATCGTTGATGCCGGGCCTCGAAGCCGGCTCGGAACGTGTGCTTTCTCCATGTCCTGGTGGCGGTGTCCGCGAGAGAGAAGCGCTGGTCGAGACGGAAAGAGGGGTTTCGGTCTCGCAGGTCGGAGAGGGTCGAGAAGGAGAGGCTCGGAACCCCCCAGTTGAAAGGATCCCGCGAGACGCCGCCGACGCCCGCGATGCCGGTGACATCACGGTTGTAGGCGTAGAGATTCGTTCCCTCCGAACGGTTCCGGTTAAAACCGAAACGGAGCTGGTGGGAGATGGGACCAGTAGAGAACGAGAAGGACACGGGAATGTCGAGTCCGGAGGTCTTGGTGGACCCCCCGAGGGTCGGGAAGGCCGCGGTGTCGGAGCGCGACGAGTTGCGATACGTGATGGTGACGCTCAAGGTCGGTCGGCGTCTCATCTGTATGCCGCCTCCCGGGGCTCGGGGCCCGACCGGTCGTCCCCCCAGGCCAGGAGCCCCGCCCTGGCCCTGAGCCGGACGTCCCTGGGTTCGCGCCGACGGTGCGCTGCCGAACATGTGGTTGAGGCGGAGACTGATGTCGTTCGAACGGTTCGTGCTGGTCGTAAGGTTGCGGAAGTTCTGCGACGTGCCCGGCTGGTTCGGGGTGGGAAGAAAAGCGAGCAGGGACAAAGCTGCAGGGTCGATGCGGGCGGCGGGAATGATTCCGCGCGGGAAGGGCAGGCCGGTCAGTGGGTCGATCAGGACCCGGCCCGAGGCGGAGAAGTCACCCTCGCGCTGAGCGAGGGTCGGGACGGTGGAGTAGGCATCGAACGGACTGCGGGTGTGCGAGCCCGAATAGGTGAGTGCGAAGGAGGTCTTCGT
>CAZFQH010000080.1:0-11918 GCA_964520805.1 uncultured Acidobacteriota bacterium
GCCCGCATCTTGTAGGCGATGAGCGACGACAGGCCGATCTTGACCGATTCCCAGAACGCGAAGATCGCGAGGCGACCGCTGCTTTTCCTTCTCATCTGGCTACTCGCTCCTCAGGGCGACCACGGGGTCGAGGGCGGCGGCGCGGGACGCCGGATAGATGCCGGCCACCAGACCCACGATGGTCGACGAGACCACGGCCACTCCGACCGCCCACAGACGGACGGGCGCCGAGAATTCGTCGCCCACGAGGCCGGACAGGAGCCGGCCCACCACGAAAGAGAAGATCGACGCGCCCACCACGCCGAGGATGCCTCCGGCCCCGGTAAGCAGCACCGACTCCACGATGAACTGCTTCTGGATGTCGCTGCGCCGCGCCCCGAGCGCCTTGCGTACGCCGATTTCCTTGATGCGCTCGGTCACCGATACCAGCATGATGTTCATGACCACCACGCCGCCCACCAGGAGGCTGATCAGGGTGACCACGATGGTCACCACGTAGATCCCCTGGGTGGTGCTGTTCCACAGGTCCATGACGCTTTCGCCGGTTTCGATGTTGAAGTCGTCCGGCTCGCCGTACGCGAGATGCCTCCGGTTCCGCAAGGCGAGGCGCGCCTGATCCTGCGCCTTCTCGAAGACGTCCATCGACTGGGCCTCGACCTGGATGCTCACCGAGCGGCGGGCGCCGAAGACCTTGCGGAAAGCGGTGATGGGGGTCCAGACGAAGTTGTCCTGGCTTTCCCCGAAAACCTTGCCCTTGCGCTCGCCCACCCCCACCACGCGGAGGCGGTTGCCGTCGACGATGATCTCCTTGCCCAGGGGTTCGGCGTTCGGGAAGAAGGCGTCCATGAGGTCGGCGCCGATGACCGCCACCGGACGCGCGGAACCGATGTCGTCGTCGATAAGGTGGCGTCCCACGATCAGGTCGCGGATCGATCCGATGCGGCTGAAGTTTTCGGTCACGCCCATGACCTGGACGCTTTCCTGCTTGATCGACCCGTACTTCACGGTGCGACTCGTGACCATGAGCCCGCCCACCTCGGCGCACAGGGTGCAGGACTCCCGGACGAGGTCGACGTCGCGCAGGGTGAGGTCTTTGCGCTTCATGTACTCGCGGAACTGGTCGAAGGAGACGATGATGTCCGGGAACTTCTGGACGGTGAAGCTTTTGCTGCCGAGGGCGAGCACCTTGTCGGCCATGTAGCTGTCGAGGCCATCGGTGATCGCTACCACGGCAATGACGGAAGCGATGCCGATCACCACCCCCAGGATGGTGAGCACCGATCTCAGCTTATTGGCCTTGACCGAGGCCACGGCGATGGCTATCGCCTCATAAAACGGCATCAGCGTCCTTCCAGGTCGGGGCCACAGCCCCTGAAAACAGCCTCACGAAGCCTTTCGGCTCATTTCGTCGCTGGCGATTTTGCCATCGCGGATCATGATGACCCTATGCGCGTGTTCGGCGATCTCCCGTTCGTGGGTCACCAGGATGATGGTGTTCCCCGCCTCGTGGAGACGCTCGAACAGGCGCATGATCTCCTCGCCCGTGGTCGAATCGAGGTTTCCGGTCGGCTCGTCAGCGAGCAGAATCGCCGGACCCATTACCAGGGCGCGGGCGATGGCCACGCGCTGGCGCTGACCGCCTGAAAGCTCGTTCGGCTTGTGGCTCATGCGGGAACTGAGTTCGACCTTGTCGAGGGCATCGCGGGCCCGCTCCATCCGCACACTCTTCGGAATGCCCGCGTAGACGAGGGGGAGTTCCACGTTTTCGAGCGCGGTGGCGCGGGGCAACAGGTTGAAGGTCTGGAAAACGAAGCCGATTTCCTTGTTGCGCACCTCGGCCAGAGAATCGTCCGACATTTTCGACACGAGTTGATTGCGCAGGTAGTACTCGCCCTGGGACGGCGTATCGAGGCAGCCGATGAGGTTCATCAGGGTCGATTTGCCCGAGCCGGACGGGCCCATGATCGCCAGGTACTCGTTGGGCTGGATCTCGAAGGACACCCCGCGCAGAGCATGGATGGTCTCTTCGCCCATCTTGTAGGTGCGCCAGAGGTCGGCGCACCGGATGATCGATGAGGCGGCGCTTTGCTCCGTCACTTGGAACCCTTGGCACCCTGGACCTCGACCTTGAGGAGCGCATCGTTCTTCAGGGTCCGGAGGGTGCGGTAGGAGCCGATGACGATCTCGTCGCCGTCTTTCACGCCTTCGATGATCTCGATGTCCGAATCACCAATGATGCCCGTCTTGACGGCACGGAAGACCGCCTTGCCTTCCTGGACCACAAAGACGCCTTCCTTCTCTTCGAGCTTGGCGGATCGAGAGGGAGTGGCGGGCCCACTGCCTTCCGCGGAACCGGCCTGGCCGATGGAGGGATCGACCACCTTGCCGTCCTTCTCGACCTGGCGAACCACGACGGCCTGGATGGGGGCGGCGGCGACACCTTCGCGACGGGCGGTGATGACATCGGCGGTGGCGTTGAGGCCGGGTCGCAAGGACGCGGGAGGCTCCTTGAGGGTCACCGTGACCTTGAAGTCCTTGGCCTGGTTTGAGGTGTTCACGTTGGAGGCCGCGGCCGCGGCGGCACCCCGGGGGATGGCCGACGAGCCGATCTCGGTGACCTCGCCCTTGATGATGGTCCCTTCCAGGGCGTCCACGCGAACCTCGGCGGTCTGGCCGATCGACAGATTCCGGATATCGGTCTCGTCCACCAGGATCCCCACTTCCATCACCGAGAGGTCGGCGACCACGCAGATGACGGTCGGCGCGAAACTCTGGGCACCGATCACGGTTTCGCCCTCTTCCTTCTGCAGGCTGGTGACGACTCCGTCCATGGGCGCCACCACTACGGTCTTGCCAAGATCGTCCTGGTTGGTGGCCACGATCGCGGACTGCTGGGTGACGCGCTTGCGCTGCGATTCGACCGCGGCCTGCTTCATCTTGAATTCGGATTCCGCCTGCTCAAGCAGCTGGTCGGAGATCAGCTTGTCAGTGTGCATCTTCCTCTGACGTTCGAGAGACTGTCGGCTCAAGTCCAGGTCGGCCAGCGTGCGGTCGAGATCCGAGCGGGAAGCACCAAGACCCGCTTCAGACTGGCGCGCGCTCTCTTCGAACCGCTTCGCGTCGATCCGGGCCAGGATCTGACCGCGCTTGACCTGATCGCCTTCCTTCACGAGCAGGCGCACGATGCGGCCGGCCACGTCGGAGGAGACGTTCACGAATTTCTTTGGCCGGATTTCTCCGGAGGCCGAGACTTTCGAGACGAGGTCTTTCTTGCCGACCTTGCCGGTCTGAACCTCGATCTTTTTGCCGCTCGCCCGTGCCACGCTGCCCGCGATCACCGCGCCCACCACGACCAGGGCCATTACGGTCAGCCCGATTTTCTTCGCCTTAGACATGAATCCTCCAGAATTGCCGGCCTGCTGCGGTGTCCTCGACTGAGAGAGTCGAGGACCGTGGACGGACCTGCATGTCGTCCAACAGTATGAATACGGAACAGGGGGGCGGTAAGTTCCGAGCGGGTGATCTTAGTCGTTCCCGATCGTTCACCACCCCTTGCGTGATGAGATTCCTGAGCCGGTGCTTCCGGGCCGGCTTGAGTCGATCCAGATCTCCAACGGAGGTGTGCCCAAGCGAGTCCGCATTCCAGGGGCCCGGTGCAGGTCGCGGATGGCGTTTGACTGCTTCAGGGCCGCTGATCGGGCGGCCAAACTGTCCTCGGTTGCCCGGGAGTCTGTCATCGGAGCCGGACAAGTTTCCTCGCCGCGGGGGCCTCGGATCCCGGCATAGCGTTTGCTTAGGTCAAGGGCGGCACCTCCTTTCCGGAGTGCGCTCTTTCGCGAGGTTGCAGCCATGAAGACACTAAAGCTCATTGGGATGTTCCCCCTTCTGATCGCCGCGAGTACCTTCGCGCAGGACGACAACCGTGCGGTGCCTCGAGGTTCGAGCGGCTCCAGCTCCGACGCGGGCTCGCGCCATACCGGAGGCTCTTCCGGATCGAGTTCAAGCTCCAGCTCAAGTGCCGACTCCGGCCGGGGCGGTTCGTCGGCTTCGAGCGGCGGGAGCCAAAACAGCCCCTCCTCGGACGCGGCAGGCCGCCGTCCGAGGCCGGGCACGGGTTCGGGCACCCGGGATCGCTACGGCAACGACCGTGACCAATACCGCGGCTCCCCGTATTCGAACTACTACTACGACCCCTATTCCTATTCGTGGGGCTACCCGCGTTCACGCTACGGGTATGGCTACGGCTACTACGACTACGGCTTCGGCTATGGCGACTACTACGGCTACTACCCCCCGGCGCAGTATCGGTCTTACCGCTATCGCTCGGGCAACATTGCCCAGGTTCGAACGCTCGTGGAGCCCGCGAAAACCAGGGTCTACGTGGACGGCTACTACGCCGGAATCGCTGACGACTTCGATGGCCTGCTTCAGCGGCTCAACGTTTCCCCGGGCCGTCACGAAATCACCCTCCGGCTCGAGGGCTACCGGTCCCACACCTTCTCGATCTACGGCAATCGCGACCAGACCCTGAAGTTACGCTTTGATATGGTGAAGGGCACCGGCGAAACCCGCGACTCCGTTGGCGAAGAGCGCGCCGAACCCGGCGACGACCGGTATGGCCGCGAAAGTGCGCCAGAACGCGAAATGGAAATGCACCGTGACTCGGCGCGGGGTGAAACCGACCGAAGCCGTGAGGTCGACTCCGACCGACCGAATCGGGCACCGTCACGCGAAGGGGCCCGGGGAGGGGTGCTGCTCGATATCGAGCCCCCGGACGCGTCGGTTTACGTCGATGGAGAGTTTCACGGCAAGGCGGCGCAATTGACCCGCCTGCAGCTGTCGCCCGGGCGGCACCGGATCGAAGTGGTTCGGCCCGGCTACAAAACCCAGGAGACCGAAGTCCTAGTCGAGAGCGAGAGCGAGAGCGAGGCCAAGCGCGTGTCCGTCAAGCTCGAACGCCGCTGAACCTGGACGTCGTTCCCCGAAGCTCCCAGCTTGCTTACGGGGGGCTCGGGGCGGCGACCAGGGCGGCGGCGCCTTGGACCGGAACGCCGAGCAACGCACGATAGAGCCCCGCCGCGACCGCCGCAGCCGAAGACCCGTTCCCGCCGCGTACGAACGTGACGACCACCATTTCCGAGCGGGGATAGCCCAGGGACGACGCGAACCAGCCGACCCCCGAACACGAACCGGTCTTGCCCGAGGCGACAAAGCCCGGATCGAAGGCGCGCTGTGCGCTGCCTTCGGTGACCGAGGAGAAAAGGCCGGGCGAAAGGAGGGCCAGGGTTGAAGGTGCCGACAGACGCCAGCGCTCTTTGGGCTTGTTGGTAGAGGCGGCGACGAGCTGGGGTTCGTACACCACCCCTCCGTTTACCAGGGCCGACATCAGAACCGCGAGCTGCAGGGCTGAGGTCTTGACGTCCTGGGCGTGGGACGACATATGCCCGAGGCCCCCTCTTGGAATGTGCGATGGAATGGCACCCGCGGTTTCGCCGGGCAGGTTGATTCCGGTCGGGGATCCAAGGCCCAGCTTCTGCGAGTAGGCCCGCACCGTCTCAAACCCTAGACGCTCGCCCACCCACTCAAAATAAGGATTGCACGACACTGCCAAAGCCCGCCCGAGATCGATGGGACCATGGCCCGGGCCGAGCCAGCATCCCTCGGAACAGTTGTAGCGGGTGTCGCGCGTGATGACTCCTTCGGTCAGGCCGGCGACCGCAACCACCAGCTTGAAGACCGAGCAGGGCTGGTAGGCATTGAGAACGCCGGCGGTGGGATTGCCAATCGCCATCACCCGTCCGCTCCAGGGATCCATCGCCACGATGGCCACGTTGCTCCGTTGTCGGAGCGCTATGCGAACGGCCTCGCTCACTTTCAGATCAAAGGTGGAGGCCTCGGGCGGGGTCAGGATCGAAACCGGAACCACCCGGGCGGGGGCCTTCTTTTTCCGCACCTTCGCCGCCGCCTCGACCGGTCCCGCCAAAGACAGGGCAAGGCCGATGATCAGAGCGGCTTTCAGGGTTTGGGAGCAGGGCATTCGCTTTAGCCCGCAAAACTACCACGAGGCTCTGAGTCTCGTTTTTCGGCGGGGCGGCGGTACACTCCGCTTCCCGAAAACCTGCCCCGCATTTGAGGAACAGTTCATGAAACGTTTTGCCCCCGTACTCCCCCTGATCTCCGTACTGGCTCTCCCTGCTTTCGCCGATATGGACAAGAAGGCCAAACAGTGGGTTGAGACCGTCCGCCCGCTCATCCTCGTCGAAGAGGAAAAGGCCTACAAAAAGCTCAAGAACAATGCGGAGGCTGCGGAGTTCCAGAAGATCTTCTGGGCGAGGCGCGATCCCAATCTCGATACCACCGAGAACGAGTTCCAAATCGAGTACGAGAAACTCGCGGCCGATCTGGAGACCCGCTACCGGGTGGGCGGTCGCCCAGGGTCGCTGACCGATTGTGCGCGGATTCACGTCCTCATGGGCGCGCCTGACAGCGTCAAGAAAGAAACCACCGGAGACGTGTCCCTGCGCACGCCCGAGACCTGGACGTTCAAGGACCGCCCCGGCCTGAAGTTCACCGGCGGCTCGCTCGATCTTGGGGTCGATGGGGCGTGCATGCTCCCCCAGGGAAACCGTTTCGGTGATCAATTGAACCGCCTGGCCGAGGCCAAGGTGATTCAGACGAACCTTTCCTACAAGTACGACGCCAAGGGCTCTCTGGTGAAGCTCGTCGATCTTCTCCCGAAGCCCACACCGGTGCAGGCTCTTCTCAAGGAGCCGCGCACCGATTTTGTCCTTGAGGCTCGCCAGCTTCTCGAGATCCGCACCCAGGATGGAGCATCGGTCTTTGTGGCCGGCCTTATTCAAGGAGACGCGAGCGGCCTCACTCTTTCGGAGGCCTCTGGCAAGAAAGTGGCGAAGGTGGTGGTCTCGGTCCATTCCACCGACAAGGAGGGACGTCTCCTCAAGTCGCAGGATCGCGAAGTGACGGCCGAGGTCGAAAACAACAAGTTCGTTTCCGCATTCGGCATGGCCCTGCGTCCGGGCGACCACTCCATGAAGATCGCCGCCGTGGATCCCAAGTCGGGGAAGGGCTCCGTCGCGAACCTCGCGGTCAAGACCCAGGAGTATGGCGCCGAGCTGACGGTCTCTCCCGTGATGGTTCTGGCCGACATTGTGGATACGCCGACCCCGGCCAAGGAAGACCCGTACCACGAGTTCATCTTTGGAACCACGAAGTTCATGCCCCGCTGGGGCAACGTGTTCAAGCAGGGCGAAGCCGTCACCCTGCTCTGCGCGGTTTACGGTGCGGCCAAGGATGAGGCCGGGAAAATCTCCGTGGCGGGCGGTTTCCAGGTATTGAAGGACGGCAAGCCGATCGCCAAGGCTCCGGACCAGACTTACGACACGGAGCCCGCGACACCGTCCGCTGGACCCGTGCCGCTCGCGGGCTACGCGCCCGGCAAGTACATAGCGCAAATCCGCCTGCGCGACAACGTGGCCAAGAAGGACTTCGTCAGGGAAACCGAGTTCGAAATAGTTCCGTAGCGACCTTTTTGTGGCCGCTCCGGCGTCGCGAAGTGTGCGGCGTGGCGGAGAGGGCAGGCACAAGGCCTGCCCCTACATTTGATGGTCACCTTGCCAGGAAATCGCCGCCACGCCTATCCTGCTTGTAGCGCGGTGATGGCGATGGCGTCGACGATGTCGTCTACCGAGCAGCCGCGGGAGAGGTCGTTCGCGGGTTTGGCGAGGCCCTGAAGGATCGGGCCCACCGCCCGCGCGCCACCCAATCGCTCGGCCATTTTGTAGCCGATATTTCCTGAATCGAGATCCGGAAACACCAGGACATTCGCGAGACCGGCGAGGGGCGAGGCCGGAGCCTTCGCCGCCGCAACTCCCGGCACCAGGGCAGCATCGAGCTGGAGTTCGCCGTCAAGGTTCATCGAAGGGTAACGCTCGCGGGCGATGTCGAAAGCCGCGCGAACCTTGCGCACCCGCGGATGATCGGCGCTGCCCTTGGTCGAAAACGAGAGGAGAGCCACGCGGGCCTCGACACCCAGGAACTTTCGAGCGTTGAGGCTTGCGAGCCAGGCGATCTCCGCGAGTTCGCCCGGAGAGGGATCGGGGTTGACTCCGCAATCCGCGAAGATCAGCCCGCCATTGGCGCCCAGATTCGGATTCTGAGTCTCCATCAGGAAAAACGATGAGATCTTGGAAATGCCCGGAGCCGCGCCGATGCCGCGCAGCGCGGCGCGGATCGTCTCGGCAGTGGTGGCGCGCGCTCCCGCGATGAAACCGTCGAACACCCCGAGCGAGACCCCGATCGCCGCGTAGAGCATGGGAGCTCGCACATGGTCCGCGGCCTCCGATTCGGACAGTCCGCGAGCGCGCTGCCGTTCGAGATAGACCCGTCGGGCCTGATCGTGCTCCTTGCCGGAAAAAGGCGCCTCCACCACATCGATGCCGGCGAGATCAAGACCGAGGCCGGAAGCGGCCGAGCGCACCTTCCCCGGGTCGGCGGCGACCAGAGCGATGCGGGCGATTCCCTCGCGGGTCGCGCGGACGGCGGCTTGAAGAGTGCGCGGTTCGTCAGACTCAGGGAGGGCGATCCTCCGTGGCTGTTTCCGGGCGGCGTCGCGGATTCTCTCGAGGGCGCTCATGTTGGAAAGAGTAGACCACAAGGCGCCTCCTGCCGTCGCCCTTATGATCCTCGCCCCTATGAGCGCCCCCCGGGTCTTTGTCACCGCCGATATCGGAAAAGAGGCTCTCCGTCGTCTTGTGGATTCGGGCTTTGAGGTGGAAGTCCATCCGGTGATCGAGCCGCCCAGCTACGATCTGCTTACCGTGAAAGTGGGGAGCGGAGTCGAGGGTCTCGTTACGACGATCCGCGATCGGATCGACGATCCATTGCTGGCGCTCGGAGCCGCCCACGGGCTCAAGATCGTGGCCCAGGTGGCCGTGGGCTACGACAACATCGATGTGGCGGCGGCTTCACGGCACGGTATTCCGGTGGCGAACACCCCCGAAGTTCTTTCGGATGCCACCGCCGAGTTCGCCTTTTTCATGATGGGTGCCGTCGCGCGCAAGCTTTACCCTTCAGAGGAACTGGTGCGGAGCGGCCGCTGGGGGGTCTGGCATCCCCACCACCCCTGGCTCGGCGACAACGTCACCGGCAAGACCGTCGCGGTCATCGGCACCGGACGGATCGGGAAGGCCTTTGTGCACAAATGCGCGGGCTTCGACATGGACGTTTTGTGCTACTCGCGAACCCGCGATGAAGCCTTCGCTCAAGCGGTCCAGAAAGTGATGGATCTGCGCGCCGAGTTGGGGTTCGGTCGTCGCCGCACCATTCGGTACACCTCCCTGGACGAGGCCCTCACCACCGCCGACTTCGTCAGTCTGCATTTGCCTCTGATTCGAACCGGCTCCTCCAGCACGCTTCATTTCATGAATGAGGCGCGCCTTCGTCAAATGAAACCGGACGCTTACCTCGTCAACACCACTCGGGGCCCCGTGGTGGATGAACAGGCCCTCGCTCGCGTGCTGCAAGATGGCACCATCGCGGGGGCCGCCCTCGACGTTTTCGATAAGGAGCCTTTGCCGGAAGACTCCCCGCTGCGGGATGAGCGCCTCTTTCTCAAACTGCGGCTCTTCAACCATCTGGGGTCCGGGACGTACGAAACGCGACTTTCCCCGGATCCGAACATCGGCATGGCCGGCCGTGCCGTTCAGTCCGTGATCGACTGCCTCCGCGGGGCCGACCCGCGAGAAATGCCCTGGGTCGTCAACCGTCCGCCGAAAGGACCTTCGCCGAATGCGTGAGAACTCCATCCTGAGTCGTGCGGTCCATCTGGGCGCCTGCCTTCTGCGAGACCTGGGGCTTCATCGGCTCGCCGGGGATGCCTTTCAGAACCAATGGAACCAGGGCGACCGGTCGGCCGCCCTCGCCATCGCGATCGGCAGCGCTCGTCTGAACGCGGGAGACAACCCTGAGGCGGCGGTTTTCTTCCGCGAGGCCAGCAAGCGTGACGCTCGCAACACCGAAGCGCGGGCGGGCCTCATCTGTGCCCTGTTCCGTGAGGGCTCGACGCGCGCGGCCGCCAAAGAAGCTGCGGGCCTTGCCGCAATCGATCCCTGTGCCGAAATGTGGCTCCTGGTTGGAGAGTTGTGCCGTCGCAACGGCGATACCATCGGCTCGCTCGCCGCGCTTCGACAGGCCGCGCAGTCCGAGCCCGCGACGACGCTATTCGTTCTTGGCGAGACGGTTTTTGGCGAAGACGCCTGGGCCGACCTCGCGACCCCTCTGGTCGGCGTGTGCAAAGGCCGCAAGGCGGTCGGTGTGGGCACCCATCTCGTGCGCAGCCGCGGCACGCTCGTGTCGCGTGCCATATCGAGGCGGGGGACGGCGGCACTTCTGATCACTCAAATGTTGCTTTGTGTGAACGGGTTCGCGCAGGCTCCGCCTCCTTCTCCGTCTCCCGAGGCCTTGCCGACATCGACAAAGCAGTTCCATCCCGATGCGGCGAAAGCCCTGCCCACCGCGGGCTCGCTGACCGCCCGGATCGTGCAACTGCCGTCCGGCCTGGTCCTCGAGCGGGAAGAGGGTGTGGGTTTGTTTCCCGCGGAGCCCTCGCGGTTTGCCTTTCGCGGGGGGGCCTGGACCCAGTCGCGCCTAGAGGTCGATGGTTTCGACGTCACCGACCCGATCTTCGGCGGCCGGCCCCTCGTGTGGGGTTCCGTGGAGTTGGGAGAACTTGAGGCGCGGACCGATTCACGAGGCACGGTCCTCGCCCACACCCATACGTTCTCCGCGGCATCATCGCCGACCCGTTTCCTTGTCCAGGGCAGTGTCGGTTTGTTCGATTCCACGGGGACGACCGCCGATCCGATCCCCTCGCTCGCGCGCGGACACCACCTCTACGATGGCCTCTTTGCGGCTTCCGGCCTCGCTGCGGGTGGCGCCACCCGCTGGAGCGGGGCGCTGTCAGGGGTCGACGTGTCGCGATCCGAGCGCGACTCCGAGCTCGAACGCGCCACCGCCCGACTCGGCTTCGAAGCCCGGGCGACCCACACCAGAGACGACGATCAGTTTCAGGGTCTTGCCATGTATCAGGGCCGCCGGGCTCCGTTTGGCTTCACCACCGCGGAGACGCGCGCCAACGGCCTGATCGCGGGTTTGCTTTGGACCCGTGCGGAAAACCACGGGCCTTCCGCGAAGTCCACTTTCGCGCGGGCGTCCTATCGGCGGGGAGTCACCGAGGACCCCGCGTTTGCGGCGGCGCTGCCCATAGAACGCCTCGTGGACGGCACGCCGTTCATGCAAATGCCTTTCGATTCCACGACCGGCAAAATCGAGATCGAAAGCGGCCGTCATCTGGGAGTTCTCTGGGACGCCATGGACCTGTCCCTCGTCGCTCGCTTGAGCCGGGCCACCGCCGAACGCGGCCTGACCCAGCCGAGTTTCACTGCGCTCGAAAGCCTGAACGGCACCTCCGCGCGCCAGTGGACGTTTTCGGCGAGCGCTCCATTACACCTCGCGGAAACCCGCGCCAGTGTTCTCGCTAAGTTCGGCCGGGACTTGTCGGAGCGGATCCGTCTCTCGGGCAGTCTCGAGATTCAACGCCTGAGTGTCTCCGACCGTGATGGCGAGTCGATTCTCGGCTCGACCATGGTGCTTCCTGAACTCCGGTTCGACTGGAAGAAGACCGAGACCACCGAGCTTTATGCCGAGGCTTCGATCGGTACGCCGCCCGTGCCCCTCGCGAGCTACGAGGCGGCGGCGCGAAACGCGCCCGCCTCGGTAGCCAGGATCTGGCGCGATGCCAACCGCGATGGCCGGGCCACGGCCTCGGAACTCGGGATCGAAGTGGCGCGACGCGGCCACGGATCCGGATCTCACCTTGCCCACGCTGCGACGCGTGCTTT
>CAZFQH010000081.1:0-11872 GCA_964520805.1 uncultured Acidobacteriota bacterium
GCACTGTTTGGCGGACCCGCCCGCGGACTCACCTTCGACGAGATACAACTCGCAAAGCGCCGGATTGCGTTCCTGGCATTCCGCGAGTTTTCCGGGCAGGCCCGCACTGTCGAGCGCACCCTTTCGTCGGGTGAGATCGCGGGCTTTGCGTGCGGCCTCGCGCGCGCGCAGGGCGTCTAGGACCTTCTGGAGAATCCGCTTGCCGAGGCCTGGATTCTCTTCGAGGAAGGCACCAAGCTTCTCGTTGACCAGGCTCTCGACCAGGCCCTTTACTTCCGAGTTGCCGAGTTTTCCCTTGGTCTGGCCTTCAAACTGGGGATTTGGCACCTTGACACTGATGACCGCGCAGAGCCCCTCGCGCGTGTCCTCGCCCTGGAAAGCCTCGCCGTCTTTGAGAAGGTTCTTCTGCTGCGCGTAGCTGTTGAGCGTTCTCGTAAGCGCGCTCTTGAATCCGATGAGATGAGAACCGCCATCGTGGGTGTTGATGTTGTTGGCGAAACTGTGGATGTTCTCGGCGTAGCCGTCGTTCCACTGCAGTGCTACTTCAACGATCACGCCGTCCCTGGTCCCGCCCACCTCCACCGGTTCCGGGGTGATGACCGCCTTGTTCTTGTTGAGGTGCTCGACGTAGGAAGCAATGCCGCCTTCGTACTTGAAGCGGTGAGCCTTGCCGTCACGCTCGTCAATCAGGGAAATCTCGATGCCACGATTGAGAAATGACAGTTCCCGGAGGCGCTGCGAGAGGGTGTCGAAGGAAAAGAGCGTTGTTTCAAAAATCGTGGGATCGGGCTTGAAGGTGACCTTCGTGCCCCGGCGGTCGGCGGGGCCCACCTCGATAACTTTGGTGACAGGGATACCGCGTTCATAACTCTGGGTGAAGGTTTTTCCCTCGCGCCAGATAACGAGGTCAAGACGCTCCGAAAGGGCGTTGACCACGGAAACGCCGACACCGTGAAGGCCTCCCGAAACCTGGTAGGCCTTCTTCTCGAACTTGCCTCCGGCATGGAGTTTGGTGAGAACCACTTCGGCGGTATCGCCGAGGCCGGAAGAGTGGGGCCCGGTCGGGATGCCGCGCCCATTGTCGATCACGGTGATCGAGTTGTTGATGTGGATGAACACCTCGACGGTATCGCAGTGACCGGCCAAAGCCTCGTCCACCGAGTTGTCAACAATTTCGTAGACCAGGTGGTGGAGACCCGACTCTCCGGTGGAGCCGATGTACATCGCGGGCCGGACACGAACCGCCTCAAGTCCCTCGAGGACTTTGATGGTGTCGGCGCCATAGGCGATCTCGTCGGTTTTCTCGATCATTTCTTCTTTCTAGTGTTCTCGGTTTTCTGTGGCGTCGCCACCACGAACCAAGGCGCGCCATCTCGCTGCCCTGCGTCTACCCGTCCCGGCATGAGGTTCCTGCTCTGAACTAGAGCCTCATCGGCATAAGGACATAGCGGTGCATGGAATCACCATCTTTCTGGCTCGTGGGATAGAAGATTCCCTGGGCATCTCCGTCCTTCAGTTCGACCGTAACTTCCACGTCCGTGAGCACCGACAAAAACTCCATCAGGTAAAGCGCATTGAAGCCGATGTCCACCTGCTCGCCGCTGTATTCGGCCCCTATCGTTTCGACCGCCTCTCCTTGGTCGGGTGAAGACGCATGGAGTTCAATTTCACCCTCTTTCAGGGTGAATCGAATGGCGCGCGATCGTTCCGTGGAGAGAAGGCTCACACGTCGCAGTGCGTCAAGAAGTTCCACCCTCTTGGTCTGACCAGTCTTTGGACCCTTTGCTGCGATGACCTTTTCGTGCGCTGGGAACTGTCCTTCCACGAGTTTGCTCGTGAGGGTGCGCCGCTGGGTTCTGAAGATCAGGTGATTTTCGGTTCGCGAAAAAAATAAGGACTCTTCTCCTTCCGTCACCTGCTTCAGTTCGTGAATCGCCTTTCGAGGGATAAGCACGCGTTCATCCTTGAACTTGGCGCCTTCGACCTTTTCCCGGGCAAAGCAGAGACGGTGTCCATCGGTCGTCACCATGCTTACGGTATCGCCCTGCAGGATCAGAAGAGCTCCGCCCAGGTAGTACCGGGCATCCTCGACGGTTATGGCGAAGCTCGTTTTGGCGATGAGTCTTCCCATGACCGCTCCTGGTATAGCCACTTCCTGCTCTCCTCGGCTCTCGGGCAGCGTCGGAAAGTCGTCCTTGGGAAGGGTCGCTACCTTGTAGTTCGTGCGCTCACTCTGGACGGTAACGAAACCCTCCTCGTCATCCTTGAGCTTGAGGAGGACATCGGACCCTGAAGGCAGGGCCTTAATTATCTCGTGAAGCTTCCGGGCCGGGAGGGTCGTCGCCCCTCCTTTTTTAACTCTCGCCGGGCAGGCGGTTTTGACGGACACATCGAGGTCGGTCGCCGATAGCGTCAGAGCGTCGTTTGACGCGACCAGAAGAGTATTGGAAAGAATGGCAATCGCTCCCCGGCGGTCAACGATTCCCTGAATGACTTGGAGATCCCGGACTAGGTCTTCACGGCGAACAGTAATTTCCATGGTCTGCTTTCCAAAGAACGGTTTGAGTCTTGCTGTGTTTCTTCTTCTTCTACTTGAAAAAACAAACACATAGATATCTAACTAGAGTGACTCCATCACAGAGGAGCAAAACAGATAGATGTCTTTTATTTTCAGTTTGTTACGATATTCTAAACGATGTTGATTATTCTGTGAATCGCGGTATCAAAACTGTGGGCATTGAAGGGTCCTTGGAACATACTTGACGCTTGCTTTTCCGTTGATGATGGAAGAATTCCAATATCCATCGCAACTTCACTTGAGCGAAGCAATAAGGCTGTTAAGAAGCCTGTCAAAATCGGGGTCGGCCTTACGCTCCGTCTCCACCTTTCGGATCGAGTGGATGACGGTGGAATGATGTTTTCCACCAAACCCTCGGCCAATCTCCGGCAGGGAGGACGTAGTCAACTGTTTTGCCAGATACATAGCCACCTGACGAGGAATGGTGACACTCCTGGAGTTGTTCCTTGCCTTCAGGTCCGAGATTTTCACTTTGTAGTGGTCGGCCACGAACTTCTGCACGGTTTCTATAGACAAGCGCTTTTCGGGGGAGTCCATGAGGTCTTTCATGGCGGCCTGGGCCACATCAATGTCTATGTCGACCCCGCGGAGGCTCGCATGCGCAACTATTCGGTTGAAAGCTCCCTCAAGTTCCCGGATGTTTGAGCGGACCTTGGAGGCTACAAACAAGCCCACATTGTCGGGAAGTTGAATATCCTCCGCCGCGGCCAGTCGCTGGAGGATGACCACCCGGGTTTCTATATCGGGAGGTCCCACATCCGCGGACATGCCGGAAGAGAAGCGGCTCTGCATCCTCTCGTGAACGCCGGTCAACATCTTAGGAGGGACATCGGCGGAGATAACGACCTGTTTTCCCGCTTCATAAAGAGTATTGAAAAGGTGGAAAAACTCCTCCTGCGAGCGCTCTTTGTTGGAAAGAAACTGGATGTCGTCGATGACCAGCACGTCGATCGCCCGGTATCGCTGCCGGAAAGGGAGAATGCGTTCGTAGCGAATAGCGGACACCACTTCGTTCACGAAGTGCTCGCTGGAAACGTAAGTGAGGGCGAGTTTGGGATTGCGTTTGAGGAGGTAGTGGCCTATCGCCTGTAGGAGATGGGTTTTTCCAAGACCCACCCCCCCATAGATGAAGAGGGGGTTGTACGACTTGGAAGGAACTTCCGCGACCGCTTTGGCCGCCGCGTGAGCCATCTGATTGGAGGCCCCGACCACAAAGGTCTCAAAGGTGTATTTGGGATTGAGAGAGGAGGCCTCGATCACGGGAAGGGCGTCGCTTCCGAAACTCTCTACATCGCACTGAAGGCGAACCCCGGCGTGACCGAGGCTACCGAGCATTTCTGATACCAGGCTCGAATAATTTTTCAAAAACCAGTCCCGGAAAGGAGCGCTTGGGACGGTGATGGCAAGCGAAGAACCATCAAAAGAGCGGAAGGCGGTTGGCCTGAACCACGTGACGAAGGAGTGGGAACTGACGCGCCCCTCCTTCTCGACCAGATCCAGAATACGATCCCAAACAGTCATCGACTAGAAACCAGAGATCAGCGTCAGTGTTTTTGGTTTAAGGGATCAACCAGAGCCGGGAAAAAGCAAGCCTTGGCAGTGGGCGGAAAACGTGCCTCGCGGAAGAGGGTAACCATAACACGCCAATCCGCGGCCCTACCCGTTCCTGCCCCGGTCGTTTTGACGCTCTCCGCAATAAGGGATAACATCCCAGGTTCTAACTTTTCGCAAGGACTCCATAAAACAGTGAAGCGAACGTTCCAGCCCAACAATCGTCGCAGAAGAAGGACCCACGGCTTCCTCGTCCGCATGAGATCGCGCGGAGGAAGATTGGTGATTAAGAGACGGCGGGCCAAGGGCCGGCAGCGTCTGGGGGCCTGATTTCCGGGCGCCAGATCCTTCCCGACAACGCCCCATCCGGCGCCCGATTCGGAAGGGATCGCAGGATCAGGAAGGGCGCCGACTTCGGAGCCATTCTCAAAGCCGGTACTCGCGGCGCTTCGGCCTTCGTCAACTTATGCCTCGTCCCCGCCACCGGACCGGGGCGCATAGGAATTTCCGCGTCTACCAGGATAGGTGGTGCGGTCGAGAGAAACCGCGCCCGCAGACTGGTCCGCGAGTACTACAGGCAGGCGTATCGGGGTGAAGCCCCGTATGACATGGTCGTTAACCTCAAACAAGGTTTCGCGGAACTGACCGCAGCCGAAGCGAGGCAGACGCTTGAAGAAGCCCTCTCAAAAGCGATCGTGGCTCGAAAGCGCTTTGGTCGGCGTGCTCACGCTGGGAATTGATGTCTATAAGGCCATCCTATCCCCCTTATTTATGGGTAGCTGTCGGTTTGAGCCTACGTGCAGCCAATTTGCGAGAGAAGCGCTCAATCGACATGGGGCCTACGGAGCCTGGCTGGCCATCCGGAGAATTCTGAGATGTCGGCCCTTCGGCGGCTCGGGGTTTGATCCGGTTCCGGAGCCCATCGAACCAACGTCGAACATTTAGGCGACACGCGAGAAGGAAAGAAAAAAATGGAAGAAAGACGTCTCATAATCGCATTTGCCCTTTCGTTTGCCGTGCTTCTCGGATTTCGAATGTGGACCAATTCCCGCTATCCGCAGGTCCCCCCAGAGGCGAGCCAGAGCGCTCCAGTAGCACCCACGGGTTCAACAGCACCCGAGCCTGATAAGGGACCGTCCGGAAGGCCATCTCCCACGCCGAACCAGTCGGTGGTTCAGGCCCCGGTTGTTCCCGCCGCACCGGTTGTCACAGGAGAAGAGCGTCGCGTGGAATTGACCACGCGCGACGCGGAGATAGCGTTCAGTTCCAAAGGCGCCCGCCTACTCTCCTGGAAGTTACTTAAGTACAAGGATCCAAGAGGGAAGGCCGTAGAGGCTCACCCGGGTGGCAATCCGATTCCCGGACCCCTGGACCTGGTTACCGGCAGGAACGAGTTGGACACCAGGATCCGCGCGGGATTGTTTCGCGCCACGGAATTCGACGAAGGCGCTGAAGATGGCATCCGATTCGAGTTCTCGGATGGGTCCGTGGTGGTGAGCAAGACGATCCGTACGATCAAGGAAGGTCGGGCATTTCGGATCGACGCCGAGATTCGAGAGAACGGCACCCCTGTTCCGACACGGGTGTTCTGGGGACCCGGCTTCGGCCAGCCCTCAGAAGAAGAGAAAAGTCTTCAGGGCTACATTCCTCCCCAAGTGGTTGAGATCGATGCCACGGGCACGGAGCATCGGCTTCCGCCCACCAGTTTGGCCGAACCACGGTCCAGTCGAGTCGAGATCGTGGGAGTGGAGAACAAGTACTTCGCGGCCATTCTGACCGGAGAGAACAAGGAACTCCTGGAAGTGTCTTTAGGAGTCACCACACACGATAAGGAGTCCGGGGTTCACATCCTGGCCCCGGTTCCGCTGCTTCTCACCGTCGGAGCCAAGGATCACGACCGATTGAAGGATCTGGGTATGGGAGTGGAGAAGGTCGTGCCGGTCGGCAGCTGGATCGGACCCATCGTGGTTCCGTTGACCCGAGCGCTCCGCGCGGTGAACGCACGGGTGGAGAACTACGGTATCGCCATCATCCTTCTGACCATCGCCATCGCACTCGCCATGGCCCCGTTGCGACACTACGCCATACTTTCTTCCGCGAAGATGGCCAAGGTCGGCCCTCAGATT
The DNA here is from genome assembly GCA_964520805.1 of uncultured Acidobacteriota bacterium. Lineage (GTDB taxonomy): Bacteria > Acidobacteriota > Vicinamibacteria > Fen-336 > JAGNNV01 > JAGNNV01. The sequence goes on from CAZFQH010000081.1 coordinate 6,256, forward strand.
CGCGCTGTACAAGAGCGGTACAAAAGACTGTCGCTGAACGATCCCAAGCGACAGCAGATGCAGAAAGAAATCGCGGAAGTCTATGAGAATAACGGGATTGACATGGTCAAGCAGACCGCCGCGGGCTGTTTGCCCACTTTGTTGACCATGCCGTTCCTCTTCGCGTTTTATCGGATGTTGGACATATCGGTCGACCTCAAAGGCGCGCCCTTTCTTTGGATTCCCGACCTCAGCCTCAAGGACCCGCTCTTCATCACGCCACTCCTTTCCGGAATCTCCATGATCGCGATGCAGAAGCTGATGCCGGCACCCGCGATGGATCCGGCCCAGCAAAGGATGATGCTGTTGATGCCGATCATCTTCTCCGGAATGTTCGCTTGGGCTCCCGCCGGTCTGAACCTCTACTGGTTCATCTCTAACCTGGCCGCGATGGTGCAGCAGGGTCTCGCGATGTACTTCTGGCCCAACCTATTTCCCAAAGCGAAAGCAACCCCCTGACCCCAGGAAACCGACAAGAGGTTCCGGGGGAAGGCGAAGTCGTGAACGATACGCAACAAGGCCAACAAGGCGAAGAGAAGCGGCAACGCTTTCTGGACTGCCTGCTGCGCTGGTCCTCCACCATCAACCTCACTGGCGCCACCACCCGGGAGCAGGCACACGCAACTCTTGTTCTGCCGATTCTCGGCGCGGAGGCCCTCCTTGCCGGGCAAGTGATCGATGTTGGATCCGGCAACGGTTCTCCCGGTCTGGTCCTCGCCACCCTGCGACCGGACCTCCACTTCACACTCCTGGAACCCAGAGCCAAGCGGTGGGCTTTTTTGCGCGAGGCCGCACGAGATATGGGGGTAGAGAACGTGACGGTCTTGCGCGAGCGCAGCGACCGTCATGCCGGAAAACCGGGCGACACCATCACCATGAGAGCCGTCGGTCTAGACCCCCGCACGCTTCTGCCCCTCCTGGCACCAGGGGGCCGCGTTCTGGTCTTCGGGGGGCCGCCCATCGCCGGGGCCGAGTCTTTGCGACTGCCTTCCGGGGCGGGCGTTCAGCGTTGGTGTTCCACGTGAAACGCTAGCGTATCGGGGTGATATTCTGAGGATGAAATGGCCCGCGTTATCGCAATAGCAAACCAAAAAGGCGGAGTTGGCAAGACCACCACCGCCATCAACCTGGCGGCCAGCCTGGCCGTCGCCGAGAAACGGGTGCTGGCGATCGACCTGGACCCGCAAGGAAACCTCACCTCGGGCTTTGGTCTGGAAAAGGCGCCGGGTCTCTACGATGCCCTTTTCTCCAAAACACCTCTCCCGGCCGGCGCGCAAACCCCGCTTCAGTTCCTCCAGATCGTGCCGTCGGACCCGGATCTTGCGGGTCTGGAGGTTGAACTGGCGTCGGCGGACCAGCGCGAGTTTCGGCTGCGCGCGGTGCTGGAGAACCTCCGGGATCAGTACGATTTCATTCTGCTCGACACCCCCCCGAGCCTCGGCCTGCTCGCAGTCAACGCCCTGACCGCCGCCGATGCGGTGCTGGTGCCGATTCAATGCGAGTACTTCGCGTTGGAAGGCCTTGGGGCCTTTTTGGGGACGCTAGAGCGCATTCGGGCCTCGCTCAATCCGGCCGTAGCCTTGGAAGGCGTTCTCCTGACGATGGCCGATGAACGCACGAATCTCTCCCAACAGGTCTCGGCGGACGTCCGGTCCCATTTTGGCGACCAGGTCTTTCGGACCTCGATTCCCCGCAGCATTCGTTTAGCCGAGGCCCCGAGTTTTGGGAAACCCGTCCTTCTCTACGACATCAAGTCCAAAGCGAGCGAGTGTTATCTCACTTTGGCGCGCGAGGTCCTGGATCGAAACGTCAAGCCGGATCAAAAAGTGAAACAGGTCCCCTCGTGAGCAACAAGCGCATGGCGCTAGGGCGTGGCCTCGCCGCACTCATTCCCCAGTCACCCGGCCCAAGCGCGCCGAAGGAGTCCGCCCCGGAACGAAACGTATCGACCGAGTCTCTCCTTCCTGTTTCACTGATCGATGCGAACCCCGCGCAACCGCGGACCAGCATTCGCCCCGAGGCGCTTGAGCAGCTGTCCCGCTCGATTCAGGAAAGTGGCGTGGTCCAGCCGATTCTGGTCCGGCCGACCCTGAACGGACGGTTTCAGATCATCGCGGGCGAGAGGCGTTTCAGGGCGGTTCAGAAACTGGGGTTGCCCACGATTCCGGCGATTGTTCGAACCGTGGCCGACGACCGTGTCCTGGAGTTCGCGCTCATCGAGAACATCCAGCGCGAGGAACTGACTCCCATCGAAGAAGCCCTGGCCCTCCGAAGGCTTCAGGATGAGCTGAGCCTCACCCAGGAAGCGCTCGCGGGGAAGGTCGGGAAAGATCGCGCTACGGTCGCGAACACGCTCCGCCTCCTGCGCTTGCCCGCGGAGGTTCGCGAGGAGCTGCAACGCGGCACCCTGTCGGCCGGACACGCGCGCGCGCTTCTCGCCATCGAAGATCCCGCGATGATTCGCGAACTCGCGAATCAGGCCATCAAACAGGGCTGGTCGGTCCGACAGGTCGAGTCGAAGGTCCAGGCCACGAAGTCGCCCCGCGCGCCCAAGGTCCGGTCCGTGGACGCCAACACCCGGGCCGCGGAGGAAAAGCTTCGGGGCAAACTCGGGGCACGGGTGGAGATTGTGCGAAAGCGCGGGAAAGGGGAGATCAAGATCTCCTTCGAAAACGAGGCGGAGTTGAATCGCCTCTATCTCTGGATCCTGAGAGGCTGATCGAGATGGCCCGGGCCTCGTTCTTCTCCGAGAATCTCAATGGATTCATCGATCAGGGAACGGAGTTTGTGGGCGAGCTTCGATTCAAAGATACCTTCCGGATCGACGGAATCGTGCGTGGCCGGATCGTGTCGGACAACATGCTGGTGGTGGGCGAGCACGGCTTCGTTGAGGCCGAAATCGACTGCGGCGTGGTGTCGATCCGCGGCCGGGTTCGCGGCCACGTCCACGCCCGGGACAGGATAGAGATTCTCGCCGGAGCGCGCGTCGAGGCCACCCTTGATTCTCCCCGTCTGGTTGTCGAAGAGGGTGCGAGCCTGGCGGGCCAGGCGGACGTGGGCGACAAGGGCGTATAAAGAACCATATAAGCATGGCCACCGCGCGATCCTCCCGCCGAATGTTCGCAACGAGATCGACGCCCCGAGAATGACCGACGATCGACAACGGATATTGCGGCTGACCGAACGAGTAAAAAGCGCCGGTTGAGCGAGCAAGCTCGGCCCCGCCGAACTCGCCCAGGTTCTGGGTGAACTGCCGCGCCTCGACGACCCCCGGGTCCTGGTGGACTACCGGACCGGTGACGATGCCGGAATCTACCGTCTCGACAATGGGACTCTGCTGGTCCAGACCGTCGACTTCTTCACCCCCGTGGTTGACGACCCGGAGGAGTACGGAGCCATTGCCGCCGCCAACGCCCTGTCCGATGTCTACGCGATGGGCGGTCGTCCCTTGACCGCGCTCTCGATTGCCGCCATCCCCGACCAGGATTTTCCGACCGAATGGACCGCCGCCATCTTCAGGGGCGGAGCAAGAAAATTGAAGGAGGCGGGCTGCGCCTTGCTCGGTGGCCACACCGTTCGCGACCCCGAGATCAAGTTCGGGTATGCCATCACCGGTGTGGTTGATGAGAGTGCGCTGCTGACAAACGCCGGGGCTAAACCCGGCGACGTTCTTGTCCTCACCAAGCCGCTCGGAACCGGAGTCATCGCGACCGCCCAGAAGAAAGGGACGGCACCCGCCGAATCAATTCGCGCCTCGAGCCTCAGCATGGCCCGTCTCAATCGCATCCCGTCCGAACTGGCCCGCCGCTACAACGCCCACGCCGCCACCGATATCACTGGATTCGGTCTGATCGGCCATGCCTTTGGGCTGGCCCGAGAAAGTCACGTGGGCCTCGAAATCGAGACCCAGCGGCTTCCGCTCTTGCCGGGAGCCGTCGAACTGGCCGCAGAGAATCAGTCGGGCGGACTCAAGGCCAACCGGAAGCAGTTCGCGACCCAGGTCGAGACCAGCGGCGACATCTCACATGAACTTCACACTCTGGTCTTTGATCCCCAGACATCGGGAGGGTTGCTTCTCAGCATGCCGGAGGAGCGGGCGGAATCTCTCCTTCTGGAACTGAAGGACGCGCGCCCCATTGGCCGGGTCACGCAAGCCCACCCAGGCAAGATCCGGCTCCTCGCGTGATATCCTCACGCCCATTCGGCGTCCGAGCCGGGGATGCTCAAGGGTGTCCCTTAAGCCCAACGAACCGCGAGCGGTGACGCCCCGGTTCTCCAAGAAGACACACTCCATAGCGTGACCGATCAAACCTCTGCCAGGCGCTACGCCCGGGCCATCATTGAAACCGCCGGCGACACCCAGGCGGTGCGCGACGAACTCACCGCCATCGTCGGGACGTTCGCGGCGAATCCGTCCCTCACCCAGGCGCTGTCCAACCCCGCCGTGCCCGCCAGCAGCAAGAAGGCGATTTTCGGTTCGCTCTTCACCGGTCTGAGCGCGCCACTGCCGCGTCTTTTTGAGATGCTGATCGACGCCGCCCGCGTCGATCTGGCCCCCGAGATCGCTCGCCGGTATCGCGACTTGTGGAATGCCCGGAACAACGTCCACGCCGCCAAAGTGACCACCGCCCTGCCTCTGGACGAAGAAGCCAGCGCACGTATTCGTAAGGCCCTTGAAACCTCGGTGGCCGGCCAGGTCGAAATCGAGACCACGGTAGACCCTTCGCTGATCGGCGGACTCAAAGTGGAAGTGGACGGGCACCTGTTTGACGGCACAGTCCAGGCACGGCTGAAGGCTCTGCGTCAGCGCCTTCTGTAAGACATTCTTTCCCCCCTTCAAAAAACCAGGAAAATCGAAGAAGCCTCCAATGGAAATTCGAGCCGAAGAAATCACAAAAGTCTTGAAGCAGCAGCTCGCGGGCTTCACCGCGGGCACCGATACCGCGGAGATCGGGACCGTCCTGTCGGTCGGTGACGGTATCGCGCGCATCCACGGCCTTACCAACTGCATGGCCGGCGAACTGCTCGACCTGCCCCAAGGCGTCCGGGGCATGGCCTTGAACCTTGAAGAGGATTCGGTGGGCGCCGTCCTCCTGGGCGACTACACCCTCATCCGCGAAGGCGACGAAGTGCGGCGTACCGCGCGCATCATGTCCATCCCGGTTGGCCCCGAGCTCGTGGGCCGCGTCGTGAACGCGATCGGCGAACCCATCGATGGCAAAGGCGCCATTGCCACCACGCGCTTTGGTGAAGTGGAAGTCATCGCCCCCGGCGTGGTCGACCGCCAGCCGGTCCGCGAGCCCCTCGAAACCGGGATCAAGGCCATCGACGCGATGGTCAACATCGGCCGCGGCCAGCGCGAACTTGTTATCGGCGACCGCCAGACCGGCAAAACCGCGGTGGCCATCGACACCATCATCAACCAGAAGGGCAAAGGCGTCATCTGCATCTACGTCGCGATCGGGCAGAAGCGCTCGACCGTGGCCCAGGTGGTGAAAACACTGGAGGATTTTGGCGCCATGGACCACACCATTGTGGTCGCCGCCACCGCCTCCGACCCCGCCCCCTTCCTCTATCT
>CAZFQH010000082.1:0-11799 GCA_964520805.1 uncultured Acidobacteriota bacterium
CGGCTATCGCGGCATAACTAAGACACCGTCCACTTTTTCGGGGCAATCCCAGGTCGCGGCCACCGCCGCCGCCGTAAGGAAGGGTGTCCTCATCTTTTAGCCTCGATTCGAGAGCGGAGTAAAGCACTTCGGGACATCGATTTGCGAACCGCAGCCCCAGAATCCCCTTTGACGCGCCGCGTCTTTGAGCAGGGTCGCCGCGCAAACCGGGCCCCATTCAGCTTCAGTCCGGTCACCTATGAAATGGGAGTGGTGCACGCGGGCATGCTGCACGCAGGTCGCGTCACCGGCGACGCCCGATTCACCGCCTTCACCGAACGACACCTGACCTTCATGCATCAGTGGTTGCCCTACTTCAAGAAGGCGGAGGACACCTTCAAACTGGATCGTGCCAATCCCTTCCGGGGGCCCTCGCCCCCCCCGCCCTCGATGATTCGGGATCGATGGCCGCGGCCCTGATCCGCGCGCGCCTCGCGAAGGTGGGGCCGGACCTCAAGCCGCAGATCGACGTATGGACGGACTGGGTGGCGAACCAGCAGTTCCGTTTTCCCGACGGCACCCTGGCTCGACCGCGGCCACAAGCCGAGTCTTTGTGGGCCGATGACGCTTACATGAGCATTCCGGCTCTTGCCGAGATGGGGCGCCTCACCGGAGACAGGAAGTGGTTCGATGACGCGGTCAAGCAGGCGTCGCAGCTTTCGAAGCACCCCACCAGCGAGTACGCGCAGCACGGCTATGGGCCCGTGCTGCTGGCGGTCGCCGAGGTGATTCGACTTTTGGAGAATCCCAATTTCGAGATCCAGTACCGGCTGCGCACCTACCACTTCGTTCCCAAGGACGGCCGGCCGACCAGCTATCGCGAACATCAATGACCAGCTATCGCGAACATCAATAAGGATCGCCCGCGAGAAGGGCACCCAACGGAGAGCCGTGGCCCCCAACCGCGAACGAGTTCAAGGGGGATGCCCCTGCATTCTCCGTTGGCGCGACGCGGCTATTCTTGGGTTTGCGCTTGAAACCGAAAGGAACTGAAACCATGAATCTGGGGAAGATGGGTGGCCCTCGTTAACGACGAAACGGTCCCGGCCGCAGCGCCCGAAGGCCGCCTGCCGGTGGTGTTCGTGGGGCACGGTTCGCCCATGAACGCCATTGAGGACAACCAGTGGAGCCGCGCCTTCCGCGGCCTCGCCGCCATCCTGCCTCGTCCCGCCGCGATCCTCGCGGTGTCGGCACATTGGTACATCCCGGGCACGGCGGTCACCGCGAACGAAGGGCCTCCCACAATCCACGACTTCGGAGGCTTTCCCGAGCCACTCTATGAAGTTCAGTACCTCGCGAAGGGTGATCCGGCCCTCGCCCGTCGAGTGGTGGATATCCTGGGAAAGGATGTCGCCTCCACCAGCCTCGACTGGGGGCTCGACCACGGAACCTGGTCGGTTTTGCTTCACGTCTGGCCGCAGGCCGATGTGCCGGTGGTTCAACTCAGCATTGACCGGCAGGTAAGGGCCGCGCGCCATGTCGAGATCGGACGCGCCCTGGCCTCGCTTCGCAACGAAGGCGTGCTCATCCTGGGCAGCGGGAACATCGTCCACAATCTTGGCGACGCCATGGCTCGAATGCGGGCGGCGGTACCCCTGACCCCGGACTGGGCCGCTGATTTCGACCTCGCGGTGACCCGCGCTCTCGAGAATCACGACACGGCTGAACTGGCTCGGCTGATCGAATCCACCACGGGCCACCAGGCACACCCCTCGCCCGATCATTTCCTGCCGCTTTTATACGTGGCCGGTGCGGCCGGAGACGACCCCGTCACTTTTCCCATCACCGGGTTCGATCTCGGCTCCCTGTCGATGCGGACCGCGGTCTTCGGTCTTTCCTGAAGACTCCGCCGAAGTCCCCCGCAAGCGGGTAGGATCGCGGGATGTCTGAGCCCTCCAAGAACGACCTGATCCGAGGCCTCTCGGCCACCGATGCGACCCTGATCACCGTCGGCGCGGTCCTCGGCACCGGGGCCTTTCTCACCACCGCCGACGTGGCCCGCGCTCTGCCCCATCCCGGCCTGATCCTCCTGGCCTGGGTGTGCGGGGGCGTGCTGGCCATCTTCGGCGCGCTCACTTACGCCGAACTCGCCACCATGATGCCGCGGGCCGGCGGGCCCTATCACTTTCTGAAGGAGGCCTACGGACCGATCTTCGGCTTTCTCAAAGGATGGGTGGATTTCCTCGTCATCATGTCTGGAGCCATCGCCGCTATGGCGGTCGGGTTTGGTGAATACCTCGGTTCGTTCCTGCCCTTTTTCTCCTCCTCGAATGTTCTCGCCACCGCGGATATTCTCGGATTCTCCTGGAAACTGAACGGCGCCGCCATCGCGGGGGTTCTGGCCGTTTTGTTCTTCACCGCGACCAGCATGGTGGGTCTGCGCGAGAGCGCCCTGCTTCAGAACACGCTCACCGTGATCAAGATCGGCGCCATGATGACTCTGGCTCTGCTGGGGTTCTTCGTGACGCCGGTGGTGTCGCCCGACTTCGGGGCCAGCGCGATTCCCGTCTCGCTCCTTTCCGCGTTCGGGGTCGCCATGATCGGCGTCTTATGGACGTTCGACGGATGGTACGGAGTCACTTATCTGGGCGGTGAGATGAAGGATCCCTCGCGCGACCTGCCCCGAGGCATGATCCTGGGGGTCGCCATCGTCACCACCTTGTATGTGCTCTTGAACCTTGTCTACCTGCGCGCCATTCCGGTGAGCGACATGCCCAATCATCCGCGCATCGCCGAAGCCGCCGCGGTCTCCCTCTTTGGTCTGGGGGCCGGGAAGCTGGTTTCCGCGGCGGTCATGATTTCGGCGTTTGGCTGCATCGGCACGACCATTCTCTACTCCACCCGCACCTACCTCCCCATGGCGCGCGACGGTGTCTTCTTCAAGTCGCTTGCGGTGGTCCATCCGAAGTGGCGGACTCCGGCCGCCTGCATCCTCGCTCAGGGCGCCTGGTCGGTGTTGCTCACGCTCTCCGGAACCTACGAAGCCCTCTACACCTATGTGATCGTGGTCTTGTTCCTCTTCCATGTCGCGGTCGGATCGGCGGTGTTCGTATTGCGGGTACGCAGGCCGGAGTGGCCGCGACCCTACCGGGTATGGGGCTACCCGGTGGTGCCGGCCGTGTTCGTCCTGACCTCCCTCGCTTTTGTGATCAACGCCTTCATCGAACGCCCGACCGAGTCGCTCTTCGGCTTTTTCATCCTGCTGCTCGGCATCCCGGCCTTCCTGTACTGGAAACGAACCGGTACTCTGACGAGCTGATTCCGTCCTCGGACCGGGCCGCTTCGGGGTTTCCCTGCTATTTGGGAACCGAAGGACCGCAGCGAGCGTCTCAGATATAGACGCGCGGCTCGTGCTGTTTTGGCGCAGCCGCCCACATGCGGAGCGATGGCGATGTTCAATCTATTGATACTGATGGTGGCTGCGGTCACCGATGGCGGGCAAACCACCAACAACGCCTTGGACGTCGCCGAGGCGTTGCGCCAGGTCCGAGCCGTCCGCCTGCAAGGACCGATCGAAGTCGACGGCAAACTCGACGAGGCGGCCTGGCAGCAGGCGCCGGCCCACACCACCTTCGTCCAGCGCGACCCCAACGAAGGGCAGCAGGCGACCGAGCCGACCGAGGTCCGCGTTCTCTACGACGACGATTCGATCTATATAGGCGCCCGCCTCGCCGACTCGCAGCCGAAGGCCATCAAGTCCCTGCTCGGACGGCGTGACTCCGAACTCACCGCCGATTCCTTCACCGTCTATCTCGACTCCTACAACGACAAGCGGAGCGGTTTCTACTTCGGTGTCACCGCGGGCGGGACACTCTCGGACGGCACCCTCTTCAATGACGACTGGAACGACAACTCCTGGGACGGCATATGGGAGGGCCGATCGAAGAATGACGATGCGGGCTGGTCGGTGGAGTTTCGCATCCCGCTTTCGCAACTTCGTTTCCGGCAGGAGCCGGAGGCGCGCTGGGGGGTCAACTTCCGCCGCATGATCACCCGCACGAACGAGCAGGCGTACGCGGCGCCGCGTCCCAAGAAGGAGAGCGGTTTCGTCTCCAGGTTTCTGCCTCTGGTCGGCCTGCAGGGAATCCAGCCGAAACGCCGATTCCTGATCACCCCGTACACCACGGTCAAAACCCACACCGCTCCCTCGGAGGCGGGAAATCCGTTCAACGACGGTCGCCGCAACAACGCGGCTTTTGGCACCGACTTCAAGTTCGGCCTCGGCTCGAACCTGACCCTCGACGCCACCATGAACCCGGACTTCGGTCAGGTCGAGGTGGACCCCGCGGTTGTGAACCTCTCGGACGTGGAGACCTTCTTCAACGAGAAGCGGCCGTTTTTCATCGAGGGCTCCGACACTTTTGAATTCGGATCGGCGGGTGCTTCGAACAACATGAACTTCAACTATTCGAACCCGAACCTCTTTTACTCTCGCCGGATCGGACGGGCGCCTCAGGGGTCGCCTGGTTCGGCCGACTTCGCTCGCTCGCCGGATGGCGTCCGCATCAACGCCGCGGCCAAGATCACGGGCAAGGTGGCGGGGGCCTGGAACGTGGGTGCCCTGCAGGCCATGACCGGCGAGGCCAAGGCTGAACTCTCACGCGGCGGCGCCTTCTCGAGTTCGGTGGTCGAACCGCGGGCGTCCTACAGTGTCCTGCGGGCGCAGCGCGATTTCGACGGAGGCCGGAAGGGCTTTGGCTTCATGGGAGCCCTGGTCCATCGGGATCTCGCGGGCACCGGGCTCGAGAATCAGCTGACTCGTCGGGCGGGGTCGTTTGGAGTGGACGGCTGGACGACCTTCGGCCGCGGCAAGGCCAACGAAAGAATCTGGGCACTGACCGGCCGGCTCGCGGTGTCGAGTATTTCCGGGACAGCCGCGCGTATGAGCGCGGTACAGCGCGCCTCGCAACACTATTTCCAGCGTCCCGACGCCTCGCACGTCGAGGTCGACCCTAACGCCACTTCGATGTCCGGCTACGCCTTCCGCGTGGCCTTGAACCGTGAGAAGGGCCCGATCCTGTTCAACGCCGCGGTGGGGGCCACCTCACCCGGCTTCGACTCCAACGACGCGGGCATCACATCGAGGACGGATCAGATCAACGGTCACGTCTCGGGCGGTTATCGCTGGACCGAGCCCGGGCGCTTCTTCCGCAATGGCGGCCTTCAGGGAGGGGCCTTCCGCACCAACGACTTTGAAGGCAACCTGACCGCCCTCGGCTTCTTCTCCTGGTACTGGGCGACCTTCAAGAACTACTGGGGGGTCGAAGGGAGCGTGTTCGTGAATCCCGAGACCATCACGACCACTCAGACTCGCGGCGGCGTCGCCATGATCCGTCCGTCTCAGTGGAGTTTTGATGTGGGGGTCAACTCCGACAACCGCAAGAGTGTCACGGTCCACTTCGAAGTGCGCGGCGGCCAGGGCGAACGCGAATCAACCCGGACGCGCGGGGGCGGGGCCTCGATCAACTGGAAGCCCGCACCGAAACTCTCGTTGAGCCTGAGCCCGGACTATTCGAATCAGCACAACGGCGCACAGTTCGTGGCGAACATCACCGACCAAGGGGCCACTTCGACTTTCGGCCGCCGTCACGTGTTCGCGCGATTGAAGCAGGAGACGTTCTCCGCAGGCATCAGGCTCAACTGGACGTTCACGCCGGCCCTCAGCCTGCAGACTTACCTCCAGCCCCTGATTTCTTCAGGTGAGTACTCCGAGTTCGGCGACCTCGCCCGCCCACGTTCGTACGAATTCACCCGCTACGCGGCGGGTGCCTTGCCCCCGGGGGTTTCCAATCCCGACTTCACTTTCAAGTCGATTCGCGGAAACGCCGTCCTCCGCTGGGAGTTCCGCCCTGGCTCCGCCGCCTATTTCGTCTGGACCCAGAGCCGTGAGGATGCAGACCCCTCGGGCGAATTCCGATTCGGCCCTTCGTTCTCGACCCTGCTCGACGCGAAGGCCGACAACATCTTCCTGGTGAAGTTCGCCTTCGGCTGGAGCAGCTAAATTGTAGGGGCGGCCCTGGTGGCCGCCCTTCGAACCGATCGCCCAGATCCTTCTGCCACGGGCTGCTAAAGCGGCTCGACCTTGAAGCGGGCCAGCTCCTTGCGGCCATCGAGCCAGCGGACTACCGCGTCTCTTTGGGCGGGCGTAGGTTTGACGAACGTGACGCAGGCCACGCGGAAGTCCCACTCCTGGTTGTGGTGATCCACACGGCATTCGAGGCCATGGCCCTCGATCGCCTGTTCTACGAAGCTCTCGAGAAACTCACTCGCCCGCTGTCCCGGGATGTCATCGAGCACGTACGAAACCCCGAAGGCATAGCCCGTGTACTCCCCCTCGGCGAGCTTCTTCCGCAACCGCTTCTTCATCTATTGGTTTCCGTCTCGAAGTCGATCTGCGAAAGGTCGATGGGTCCGGTGGGGGCATCGTCCGGACCCGAGTAGGAGGGCGGATTGAGCCGGTCCGCCACATCCTCGCCCATCTGGGCGAGAAGCTTCAGCGACCAGGCCCGCTCGGCGTAGTAGATCGGCTGGAACAGAGTCTGATTGATGAGGGGGAGGAACCCGATGCAGCAGGTCAGACAGCTGCCGATGATGACCACGAAGGTGACCGCGATTCCGATCACGAACTTCAAGACCGCGTACCCGATAAAGAGGCCGGGCCGAGCCGCGAACATCGAGAGGAAGATTCCGCCCGCTTCTTTGGCCCCCACGCTGCGTGAGATCTGAAGAGGGGCGATGAAATCGCGAAGGACGAGGCCCAGAACCGCCGCGGTCACCACCGCGAGGAATAACGCGAAGGCGAAAGGGAGGAATCCGAGGGCGATGGCAAGAACGGCCCAGTCGCTCGCCCGGGCCCACAGAAGGAAGAAGCCTCCGAGGCCCAGGATGAGCACAATCAGAATGAAGACGGCACCCTGCACGACGAGGCTGAGGACGAAGAACGAGTCGGCGAGGACTCCGTGTTGGCCCCATGGCCGAACCAGATCGAACCGCCCGGTGGCCACGTCGTCGATGTAGACGAAGATGGAACGGGATCGCAGCCACATGAAGAAGAGCGAGAACAGCATCAGGGCCATCAGCACGCTCACGAAAATCAACATGTTCGCGGCGATCCATTCGAGGGCCATTTCGACCAGTCGCGCCGGGTTCTCGTACGAGCCGGGCCCGGTGCCGGAGACGTCGTTTCGAAGCCCGCCCCCTCCGCTGCCCGAGCCGCAACTTTCGAGCAGGCTCACGAAGCCGAGCGTCACCCATCCCGCGAAGCTGAAGGGAAACAGCTTCGCGCGCATGTGCGAGATTCCCTCACCGAGGGCGTCGATCGCCGACGGGCTGCGATAGGACGGAGAGGGCGTCATAGCAGAACTCTAGCAGGGGTGCTGAAAGACACCAGGCCTCCTGTCCGGTGGCGCCGGAGGGCGATCTGGACCTGCTATCGCGGATTTATAATCACCCCGTAAGAAAAGTGATGCAAACTTCGGCCCCCGGCATTCTGCCGGGTCGCCTTCCACAAAGAGGTCTTCCATGCGTTCCCTGATTTCACTCGCGTTCGTGGCCGCGCTCGCCACCCCCGCCGCCGCCGCGTCTCAGACCTACGGCAAGCCCCTTCAAGGCCTGGCCCCCACCACTCTCGCCGCAGTGCTTGAGAAGCCCGAGGCGGGCAAGATCGTGGCGCTCGAGGGCGTCATCAAGACCGTCTGCCAGGAGAAGGGTTGCTGGATCAGCTTCGAGCAGGCCGGGAAAAACGTTCACGTGAGCTTCGAGGGCTACTCGTTCTTCGTGCCGAAGGACTCCGCGGGCCAGAAAGTGAAACTCGAAGGCCGAGTCCTCCTGAAGGAGCGGTCGAAGGCCGAGATCGAGCATCTCGAGGGCGAAGGTGCGAAGGGTGTCGACTCCAAGGTCTCGATCGAAGCGATCGGTCTGGTGATCGAGCGTCCCGCGAAGTAAGCCCGCCGAATCCGCAGGGGCCTTTCCTTAGGTTCCCTGCGACAAATGTTGCTGCCGTAAACAGTCGAGGAGGTCCGAGGTCATGGCCACACGGCGTTCTTTTCTCTCCAGTGTGGGGGCCGTGTCGGCGGTCGCCGCGGTGACCTTCAAGGACCACGCTCTTGATGTGGTGGAGGCGGCGAGCACGGCCACGGCCGGCGCGAGCCCTGCCGACATGGCCACGAACGAGGACTACTGGCGCGAGATTCAGGGAGCGTTTTCCCTGGACCGAACCATGATCAACCTGAACAACGGCGGGGTCTGCCCGTCGCCCCGGGTGGTCCATGACGCCTTGAAGCGCTACCTCGATCAGTCGAACCAGGCGCCCGTCTACAACATGTGGCAGCAACTCGAGCCCGGTATCGAGGGCGTACGCCGGGAGTTGGCCCGCGAGTTCGGCTGCGATCCCGAGGAGATGGCCATCACCCGCAACGCGAGCGAGTCGCTCGAGATCTGCATCATGGGCCTCGACCTCAATCCGGGCGACGAGATCCTGACCACAAATCAGGATTACCCCCGCATGATCACGGCGTGGAAACAACGCGAACGGCGCGACGGTGTCGTGCTGAAACAATTCGCGTTTCCGGTGCCGGCCCCGTCCATGGATGATCTCTACGATCGTTTCGTCAGCGGCGTCACTCCGAGAACGAAGGTCATCCTCATCTGCCACATCACGAATCTGACCGGCCAGATCTTCCCGGTGAAGCGAGTGTGCGAGTTCGCTCGTTCCCGCGGCATCGAGGTGATCGTGGACGGCGCGCACGCCTTTGGTCAGTGGCCCATCAAGCACGCGGATGTGGATTGCGATTTCTACGGAGTCAGTCTGCACAAGTGGATGCTCGCGCCCATTGGGACGGGCTTCCTCTACGTGCGAAAGAACCGGATCAAATCGGTCTGGCCATTGATGGCGGCCGACGCGAAGCACGACGAGGACATCCGCAAGTTCGAGGAGATCGGCACCCACCCGGCCGCGAACCACAACGCCATCGCCGAGGCCCTTGTGTTCCACCGTGGCATTGGCGCGGAGCGGAAGTCCGAACGGCTGCGCTACCTGCGTGACCGCTGGATGAAGCGCTTCTCCACGGATCCTCGTTTCGTGATCAACACCAGTTTCGATCGCGCGATGGGCTGCGCGATCGGCAATGTGGGCATTCGGGGCATCGAGACCGCCAGGCTCCAGAGCCATTTATGGGCGAAGAAGCGCATCTTCACGGTGGCCATCGTGCACGCCGAATACCAGGGCCTCCGGATCACCCCGAACGTCTACACCACCATTGAAGAGATCGACGCCTTCGCGGCCGAGATGGAGCAAGTGGCAGCGAAGGGCCTGCCGGTCTAGTCATCCAAAAATCTGGAGTCGGGGCCCCAACCAAGCCGGCCGTCCTTTAGTCAAACAAGATCAGTACCAACTCACTCTCTTTGCCATCCTTAAAAAGGACTTAACTGCCCCATGAAATCCAAGTTTTTCTCTGCTCTAGCCCTCGTGGCCCTCGCCTCCGCCAGCTTTGCCGCCGATGTCACCGGCAAGTGGACCGCTGAAATCACCGGTCGCAACGGTCAGGCCCGCACCACCAACTTCGACTTCAAGGTCGAAGGGGAGAAGCTCACCGGGACCATGTCCGGGATGCAGGGCGAAACGGCCATCTCCGAAGGGACCGTCAAGGGCGACGAGATCGCCTTCACGGTCGTGATGAATTTCAACGGGAACGAAATGAAGCTGGTCCACAAGGGCACCGTGGCGGGCGATGTCATCAAGATCACCCGTACCCGCAGCGGCGGCGATGGCCCGGGTCAGGAATTCGAAGCCAAGCGCGTCAAGTAACGCTAGCGAGCGTTCCACCGCGTCGCGCGACCTATCAGGGACCGTTGGTTTCTTCCAATAGTCACGGAACGTGACCTGCGTCGACCGATAGTCGTGGGCGGGGATCGCTTCGGCCCGCATCCGAAACGAGGAGGCCTCGTGACGGCGGGATGCGTTTGCCGTCCGCCGTCAAATCCTTCTTAGTTTGCCGCGGTCGATCTTGCCTAAGTGAGTGCGGGGCATGGCCTCGAGGACCACGACCTGCCGCGGCGCTTTGTACGGCTCCAATCGGTCAAGGGCGAAGGCCCTCAGATCCTCCGCGAACGACGCCCGTGCTTCCTCGGCGCAGGAATGGGCGACCACGTAGGCCCACGGTTTCACCAGGCCCTGGGCGTCCGGGACCCCGACCACCGCCACCTCCGCGACGTTCGAATGCTGCTGCAGGCAGTTTTCGACTTCCGCCGGAGCCAGCCATCGTCCTCCCACTTTCAGCATGTCGTCGTCGCGGCCCGAGTAGTAGAAGAAACCGTCTTCGTCCTGCCGCACCATGTCCCTTGAGGCGTACCACTCGCCACGGAACACTTGCTGAGTCTTGTCCATCTCGTGCCAGTAGGCGATGGCGCGGGAGGCGCCGCGCACCCACAAGAAGCCGGTTTCGCCGCGAGGGAGTTCGCGCCCATCGTCATCGCACACTCGCACGTCGAACCCCGGTACTGCGAGCCCCAGACTGCCCGGTCGGACGTTTTTCACCGTGTTGGTCAGGAAGATGTGCCACATCTCCGCGGTTCCAAGGCCATCGAGCAGGGGCACGCCAAAGAGTTTCTGCCAGCGTCGATACAACTCCTCACTGAGGGCTTCGCCGGCCGACGTCGTGGCGCGCAGGCTGCTCAGATCCTGATTCGCGGCCTCCTTATGCGACGTCATCTGATGCACCATGGTGGGCACGTTGATCAGGACCGTGGGGCGATGACGCGCGATCTGGGCGAAGAGAGCCTCGGGAGTGCACTTGTCGGCGAAGAGAACGGCTGTGGCCCCGACCGAGAAGGGGAAGATCAGGTTCGATCCGGTGGCGTAGCCGAAGAAGAGCTTCGGCACGGACAGAGTGATGTCGCTCGCGGTGTAGCCCAGAGCGCCCTTCGCGTAAAGCTCGGTGGTGTTGATGAAAGAGCGATGGGTCTGGACCACGCCCTTCGGCCGGCCGGTGGTGCCTCCGGAGAACAGCCAGATCGCGGCATCGTCGCGATGGGTCTTGAAGTTCTCGAAGCGGGCGCTCACGGCCAGGAGGCGCGCCTCGAAATCAGGGTCGCCCTTGACCAGCACTTCGCGCAGGGTCGGCTGTGCGGCCCCGGCCTCCCTGAAGATCCCGGCAGAGTTCCGGTCGGTGACCACCACCTTCGCCCGTGTGTACTCGAGGAAATACTCGATCTCGTCCTTCTTGAGGCCCGGGTTCGCCATGACCACCGCGGCTCCGAGCTTCAGGGTCGCGAAAAAGGCGGCCACCCAGTCGAGACCATCCGGGAGGGCGATCAGCACGCGCTGCTCCGGCTCGACTCCGGCCGCGCGCAAAACCGAGGCAAATTGGTTGGCCCGCTTCTGGACATCCACGTAGGTGAACTCGCCCGCGTCCGTGATGAGCGCCCGTCGGGCGCCTTGCCCTTCACGGATCCGCGCGTCGAGGCAATAGTCGGCGAGATTGGTGAACTCGGGAATGTTCTGGGTCAAGATTTTGGGGCTCTCCGTTTTCGCGCGGTCGCCTGCGAGAATAGTGGGGTCAGGAAAAGGGGTCAATGAGATATCTGGCTGAGATGACGTTTGGGGAAGTGGCGGCGGTCGCGAAGGACGCGGTCGCCATTCTCCCCGTGGGCGCCATCGAAGCGCACGGCCCTCATCTGCCTCTGCTGACCGACGTCATCATTGCGCGGGGCATGGCCGCTTCAGGCGCCCGTGCGCTGGAAGTCCGCGGCGTGGCCCACGTG
>CAZFQH010000083.1:0-11797 GCA_964520805.1 uncultured Acidobacteriota bacterium
GGGCCGAGGACCGCGACGAGCTTTCGAACACGATCAGCCGCGGCTGAGCTCCTCGACGATGGCCTGGGCCGCGTCCGCAGGCGACGACGCCTCGGTGATTGGGCGTCCCACAACGATGTAGTCGCAACCCATCTTTCGCGCCTCGAGCGGAGTGGTGACCCGGGCCTGATCCCCTCGCGCCGAACCTTTCGGGCGGATCCCCGGCGTGACGATCACCAGATCGTCGCCCGCACACTCCCGAATCAACGTGATTTCGTGGGGAGAACACACGACCCCGTCGATGCCGGAATCGCGGGCCAGGAGGGCGAGGCGCTGAACCGTCTCCGCAACCGTTCCTGCGGCACCCGCTTCCTTCAGGCTCTCTTCGGTATGCGAGGTGAGGACAGTGACGCCCAGAAGCTGGGTGCCCTCGGCGGGCAGGGCAGAGGCCGCCGCTTCCAGCATCGCGCGACCACCTGAGGTGTGGACGGTGACGAAGAAGGCGCCGAGTTGAGCCGCCGCGCCCACCGCCTTGGCCACCGTGTTCGGGATGTCGTGGAACTTGAGGTCAAGGAACACACGTCCGCCCGCGGCCACGATGGAGCGGACCATTTCCGGCCCTTCGGCGGTGAAGAGTTCCTTGCCGACTTTGAACATGCCGACATGGGGCGTGAGCGCGTCGACGAGTCTTTGCGCGCGCTCCCGCGAATCCACATCGAGGGCGACGATCAGGCGATCTCTGGCATTCATGTTGGGGCTATCTTGCCCTACCACCCTGCCGCTGTCTCAGCCCTCGCCACTAAAGTTGGCGGAATGCGAGCAGAGACCGCGCCTTCACGATCATGCGCTTCAGGCCCGGGTCGAGGTCCATGGCCATGGCCTCAGTCACATCAAACCAGCGAAGCGAAGGCGTCACATCGTCCTCCGACCCTTCGATGGAAAGGGGCTCTGAGGGATGGGCGACAAACAGATATCTCAGGTCGAGATGTTTGTGGGCGGGGTCGAGTTTGCGCGCGGGGATGGTGTGGATGTCCACGTCGAAGGGCCGGGGTGCGGTGGCGTGCAGTCTCGGGGCCAGACCTGTTTCCTCGGCCACTTCGCGGCTGGCCACGTTCTCCCCGAGCTTCTCGCCCGCCTCTCCGTGCCCACCCGGCTGCAACCATCGATGGAGCTTGGCGTGACGGAGCAACAGCACTTGCGACCCATCTTCAGACATCACCAGGCCTGATCCCGTGAAGTGGCCTTCCGCGATGGTTCGATCGAAGGGATTCGGATGCCGTCGCGCGAACTCGACCATGCGCACTCGATCCGCCTCTTCCCGCGGTTCCGACGCAAGGTGCCCCGCGAGAATGCCTTCGATGCTCATCGCGCCGATTGTAAGCGCTTCGGAATCGTCTCTCCCTGATGGCAGACTGCCGGGATGAAATCCTCAGCTTCCCTGGCCCGCTTGGGCCTGACCCTCGCGTCTGTGGCCACGGTGGCGCCGCTGGCTTTTTCGCAGCAGGCCGGGGCCTCGGTGCTGATCGTCAAAGCCGCGCGTCTCATCGATGGCCATGGCGGGCCGCCGATGTCGCCGGC
Source organism: uncultured Acidobacteriota bacterium (assembly GCA_964520805.1). Classification (GTDB taxonomy): domain Bacteria; phylum Acidobacteriota; class Vicinamibacteria; order Fen-336; family JAGNNV01; genus JAGNNV01. The sequence continues at coordinate 1,558 of CAZFQH010000083.1, forward strand.
CCGGGTTCAGATCGAAGGCGATCGAATCAGGGCCGTGGGCCCAAACCTGACGATCCCTCCGGGCGCCCGCGTCCTCGATCTTGGCGAGGCCACACTTCTTCCCGGCCTCATCGATCTTCACACGCACCTGACCGACAAGTTCGGAATCCACTGGGAGGAAGCGCTGGTCAAGACCACACCCGCGGAGGCTGCGCTATGGGGGGCCAGGAACGCGCGCGTCACCCTGGAGGCCGGGTTCACCACGTGCCGCGACATGGGACCGACCTGGCCCTACGTGGACGTGGCGCTCCGAAACGCCATTGATCAAGGAGCGGTGCCCGGCCCCCGTCTGATGGTCTCGGGGAACTACGTCTCGTCCACCGGCGGCGCCGGCGATGCACGGCAGTTCTCGCCTTACGTGGATGTCCAGATTGTCCGCAACCTCGCCGACGGACCGGCCGAGATACTGAAGGCGGTTCGAACCCATTTCAAGAACGGCGCCGATTTCATCAAGATCCTGGCCACGGGCGCCGTGCTCTCCAGGGGAATCGAGCCCGGGGCCCAGCAGTACTCCGATGAGGAGATTCAAGCCGCAGTCACCGAGGCCTCGCGGTGGGGGCGGCAGGTGGGGGCTCACGCCCACGGCGCCGGTGGCGTGAAAGCGGCGATTCGCGCGGGCGTGCGGACGATCGACCACGGCACCATGCTCGATGACGAGGCCATCGAACTTCTCAAGGCGGCGCGTGGGCGAACGTACTTCGTGCCCACACTTCTGACCAGTGAGTACATTCAGACCTCCGCCAGCACGCCGGAATCGGAGAAGCAGCGCGACCTTCAAATCCGAGAGAGCGAGATTCGCAGTTTCAAGATGGCCCTTGCCGCAGGACTTCCGATCGGTTTCGGCACCGATTCCGGCGTCATTCCGCACGGGGCGAACGCAGGCGAACTGAGGAGCCGGGTTGAGTTGGGCGAATCGGCGATGAACGCACTCGTCTCGGCCACGAAACTCAATGCCCAGATCATGGGCTGGTCGGACCGGATCGGCGTGGTTGAGGCCTCGAAGTTCGCCGACCTGATCGCGGTCTCGGGCGACCCGCTCAAGGACATCACGGAAATGGAACGGGTTCGGTTCGTGATGAAGGGCGGAGCCGTGGTGAAGGACGAGCTCTCGGGCCGCCGATAGGGCAGGGTCAGGTCAGGGGCCGGTCGATCAGGCGACTACGTACGCTTGTGTGGCCCGCTTCGGCCGGAAGATTCGGTAGACGATCCAGGCGGCCCCGGCCAGCAGAGTGAGGGGCAGGGCAATCAGGGCCAGCGGAATCAGCAGAATCGCCAGCCAGAACATCCCTTTCAGCAGCCCCTTGGACAAACCTCCCAGGATCGAGCCAAGGATCTGGAAAGGGACCACCGCGAGGGAGATCACCAGAGTGAACACCACTTTGAGGAGGAACAGTGGGATCAGAATCAGCGAGCCGACCGCGGCAAAGAACATCAGGCCAAGGATGAGCAGTGTGGTCATGGAAATCCCCTCTTCAATCACATTAACGAACGAACCTCGGCGGAGGTTCCGTTCAAGGAGATTCTCCCGGGACGCCAGAGTCCTATGATCCCCGGCATGGACCAAAACGGCTCGCTTCTCGACGATCTTCGTGAACTCGTGGTGCGGGAGTCGCCCTCGGACGACGCCGCGCGGGTCAGCGCTCTCGCCGCCTGGATTTGTGATCGGCTGAACCGAAGCGGTGCGGAAATCGCCCGTGCGATGCCCTGTTCCGGCCGGGGGGACGCGGTGGTGGCCACGGTTGGTTCCGACGCCGGAGGGCTTCCTTCGACCCTCTTGCTAGGGCATATCGACACGGTCTGGCCGGTGGGAACTCTCGCGGAGATTCCCTTTGGAAACCAGGACGGTGTGCTTCGGGGTCCAGGTGTTTTCGACATGAAGGCGGGAGTGGCGGTCGGCATCAGGGTCATGGACCGTCTGTCCGCTCGATCCTCCTCCCCGCGGGTGACCCTCCTGCTGGCGCCGGATGAGGAGGTCGGAAGTGCCGCTTCGAGCGCCCTTCTGATCGAAACGGCGAAAAAGCACGACCGCGTTCTGGTGTTGGAGCCTTCGGCGGGCGGCGGTGCTGCGAAAGTGGCAAGGAAGGGCACGGGTCTGTTTCGTGTGGGCTTCACGGGCGTTTCCTCCCACGCCGGCCTCGATCCTGAGAAGGGCGCCTCGGCGCTTGAGGCCCTCGCGGAATTCGTCCTCGCGGCGCCGAAGTTCGGCAACGCGGACCTCGGAACCACCGTCACTCCGACCCTGGCTTCGGCGGGAACCAAGACCAATGTGGTCCCGGACCAGGCGGAAGTGACGCTGGATTGCCGGGTCTGGGCCGCTTCGGAGCCCGAGCGCGTCGAGCGCGACCTGCGGGGGTTCCGGCCGCGGAATCCTCGGGTGAGTGTTGAAGTCCGCGGCGGTTTCGATCGGCCGCCTTTGGAGGAGAGTGACGCTTCGCGAGCACTCTTTGCTCAGGCGGTCCGAATCGCCGGGGAACTGGGATTTGAACTCCGCGGTGAACGTGTGGGCGGCGCCTCTGACGGAAACCTCACGGCCGCCGCGGGCGTGCCCACGCTCGACGGCCTCGGCCCGGCGGGCGATGGCGCTCATGCGCGTCATGAACATGTCCTCGCGGCGGATCTCCCGCGCCGGGTCGATCTGATCGAGCGATTGGTCCTCGGCCTGTGAACGTAGGGGCACCCACCCTGAACTCGTTCGTTGTTGGGGTGGCGCGGGCCTTGGGGGTGCCCTTTCCCTGGTACGCCTCCGCCGCCTTAGCCCTCAGCCTTCAGCCCTCGGATTTCTGGCCTTGGAACTTCCTCCGCATCGACCCGCTCAAGGGACGCTTGGTCATCGTCTTGAGGTCCACCACCACCACCACGTTCTTCGCCCGGAACAAGACGGTCTTCCCGCGCCGAGCCTCATAGCCGAGGGTCACCGAGGTACGCCCGACCTCGGCGACCCGCACTACGACATCGATGAGGTCCCCGTGACGGATGGGGCTGATGAAGTCGATCTCGAAATGGACGGTGGGGAAACCGGTGCCCCCGGCGATGACTCTTGAATACGCCGGCCCGATGCGGGCGTTGAAGAACGCCTCGAAGGCGCGGTGGCAGTAGTCGACGAGCTTCGGGTAATAGGCGGTACCGGCGGGATCGACGTCGCTGAACAGGATCGGTAGGCCGAGCGTGAAGGGAAGACCGGTCTTCTTCTGCGACGGGGCGTCAGGTTCTGGTCGTTTGGGCATGGTGCCCATTCTGTCAACAAAGATCGGTGCGGAAGGGGCGCCCCTGACCCCGCCGCGGTAATGACAGAATGCGGAAAATCGTGGCGGCTCCAATACTCGATCGCCTGGGTCTTTCTCGTCCCGAACTTCGGGGATGGGTCGCCTACGACTGGGCGAACTCTGCCTTCATGACCTCCATCGTCCAGGTCTTTCAGGTCTACTTCGCAAACGTTGCAGCGCAGGGCCTCACCAAGGCAGAATCGGGGGCCCATTTTTATGCGGCCACGGCGTTTGCGGCCCTGATCGTGGCTCTGATTGGACCCTTCGTGGGCGCGCTCGCGGACTTCTCGGGAACCCGCAAACGCATTCTGGGCCTGTTCGTCTTCATCGGTGTCGTCGCAACCTTCGGGATTGCGTTTGTGGGTCCGGGGGATTGGAAAGCGGGCCTCTTCTGGTACGGACTCGCCAACGTGGGCATCGCGGTCTCCTTCATCCTCTACGACTCCCTCCTTCCCCACGTGGCCCGGCCGGAAGAGATCGATCTCGTCTCTTCGGCAGGCTACGCGTTTGGCTACCTCTCCGGCGGTCTGGTGCTCGCCCTGAACCTGCTTTGGATCGCGAGCCCCCAGAGCTGGGGGTTTGCCGACGCGGGTTCGGCTACCCGCGCCTCCTTCGCCTTCGCTGGACTTTGGTGGGCCCTCTTCTCGATTCCCCTCTTCCGCAACGTGCCCGAACCACCGGCGAGTGGCGACGGAAACGGAGTGCGCCGGTCTCCGCTGAAGGCGTTTGGGGACACCATCAATTCTTTGCGCGCGACCTTCCGCGATCTGCGCCGTTACCGGGAGGCCTTCATGATGATGATCGCGTTCCTCGTTTACAACGATGGAGTCAACACTGTCATCAAGGTGGGGGCCACTTACGGCACCGAGATCGGAATTCCCCAGGCGCGCCTGCTCCAGGCGATTCTGGCCGTGCAATTCATCGGTTTGCCCTGCGCCTACCTTTACGGGCGGATGGCCGCGAAGTGGGGTCCGCGGCAGGCGATTTACATAGCCCTCGCCACGTATTTCGTCATCTGTGTGGTGGGATATCTGATGACCGAGACGTGGCACTTCTTTGTGCTGGCCGCCCTGATCGGAACCGCCCAGGGCGGCGCGCAGGCCCTTTCCCGATCGCTCTTCGCAAGTCTGATCCCGAAGGAGAAGTCTTCAGAGTTTTTCGGCTTCTACGGGATCGGTGAACGCTTCGCGGGCATCATGGGTCCGGCACTCTTCTGGGTGATGGTGACGCTCACCGGGTCGAGCCGCGGTGCGATTCTTGGTCTGGCGGTTTTCTTCGTGGTGGGCGCCTACCTGCTTTCAAAAGTTGATGTCGAGCGAGGTCGAGCCGTCATCTCTTCTCAGCGCGCCGCGAGTTAAGGCCCGCTTCCTGGCGGTTTCAGGGCACGCAGGCTTCGCCGGCCGCGGGCGCTATTCGCAGGGCGGTCATCAGGCCGGCACTGTCCATCGTGGGCCGGACATCCAGTTTTCCGCGCTCGCAGGACAGGCGGATGGTTCCGACGTCGGGCCCGCCGCTCGTCGGATCCAGGGCGGCGCAGTTGCCATAGACCCGAGCGGCCGCGAGTTGCGCGGCCACGTCCTTGGGCGCGCTCAACGAGACGAGGGTTTCGCTCACCGGGTTGCCGGTGTTGATGGCATCGACCAGAGCGGTCGCCACCCTGGTGAAGGCGGCACTTGCAGGGAAGACGGAAGCGGCATCGAGATTCTGCACCGAGGGCGGCAGGGTCGGGGCCAGGGTGACGCTCAGCCGCACCAGGCCTCGCTCACATTTGAGCGACCAACGGCCGCGCAGCGCATTCTCGGCCTCGAGGTCGCTCTCGGCGCGACACACTCCATGCTGCTCCCGAAGGGTCTCGAATTCTTTTCGGCGCCGGTCGAGCGAACGATCGAGGAGCAGATTCATCGCGGCAATCTTCCGCAGACCGGTATCGCTCCATTCATTGACCAGATCGTCAATGGCCGCCTTGATCTTGAGGAGTTCGGGCCCAGGTTGCGGGACGCGCGGATTGAGCGCTCCGGTGCGGGCCATCGCTTCCAAAGACTCGTTCACCGCACGCCCAGGCCCGGCATACGTTCCGTTGGCCACGGCCACCACGCCCACCCCATACTCGGGAAGCCAGCGCATCTGCGACCCGTAGCCCGGCAGGCCGCCGGAGTGCGCCACCACATTCGCGAAACGACAGTTCTGGGTGGAGGCGAGGCCGAAAGCGTAGCCGCCCGAGGAGAGATTCAAGGGGGCGTTCACCGCCGGTCGCAGCGCGGTCGAGCGATAGGGCGAGTGGGAGATCTGCATCTCGCGCAAGGACGCGCGCCTGAGCGGGGCACTTTCCTCGCCGTCCCGCGCCGGATAGGCGGAGAGGTACATCGCCACCAGTTTCGCGAGGTCGGGCACGGTCGAGTAGAGGCCACCCATGATGCCGTACGAGCCGTCTCCAAGCGGGGTTTCCGCGACCCAATTGCCGTCCTTACGTGCGTAGCCGCGCGCGATCCGGTCTCCGGGCACTTCGGCGGTGTCCCATTTCGTCGAAGTCATCCCGAGGGGCTTGAGAAATTCGCGGTCGATGAAGTCGCGCGCGCGCATACCCGACACGCGTGCGATCACCTGACCAAGAATCGCGAAACCGGTATTCGAGTATTCATAGCCCATCCCCGGTGCTTGAGAGAACGGGAACCCGGCACGCATCCAGCGCGAGAGTGTCGCATCCGATTCGGCGAGTTGGCGGTCGCCCCACGGATTGTCTTCGGGAAACCCCTCCGAATGGGTCAGGAGGTGGCGCACCGTGATCGCGGGCGAGTCGGAGGTGGGGAGGGGATGGTCCTTCATCTCGGCCACATAGCGTGAGACCGGAGCATCGAGCGAAAGGCGTCCTTGATCGCGGAGCTTCATGACCGCGAGGCCGGCAAAGTTTTTGGTCATCGACGCGATACGGAAGACGCTGTCGGGCATGGCCTTCGCGTTCGAGGGCACATCGCGGACACCGGTGGCTCCGGAGTGGACGAGTTCGCCATCGACGATCACTCCCCACGCGACCCCCGGCGCACTCGCGCCCGCCGCGAAGTTCAGGAACGCTTTGTCGATCTCGGGGAACGAGCGGGCGAGCTTCGTGAGTCGATCCGGATCGGCGAAGCGCGCGGGAGGCACGCGGTTCGCAACCGGCCGGGGCGAAGGGGAGGCCACGGCTTTCGGCGTTGCCGGTCGCGCGGTCTGATTGGCGGAGGCGAGAGGAGACACGAAGACGGCGAGAGCGCCGATCGAGAGGGTCGGAAGGAGACGGATCATCATGCCGCCATCCTACCCGCGCGCTTCCCCGGCGCGGGCCTCTCTTCTTTCAGGCCGGGAACGACTTGAGCACGTCCAACACCGTGTCGATGTCCTTGCTCGTATGGTCGGCCGAAACCTGGAACCGAATCTCCTCGTCGCCCTTCGGCACGACCGGATAGGAAAGGCCGGTGGCCAGGATGCCGTGCGAGAAGAGGTGTTTCACCAGCGCCTGCGTCTTCGGGGTATCGCGCACCACGAGTGGCGTCACCGGATGTTCGCCGCGGATGGTTTCGAAACCGAGATCCATCAGGCCCTTTTCGAAGCGCGAGGTCATCTCCCGCAGATGGCGCAGAAGGTCGAGGCCTTCTGGCGAGTCGAGAATGTCCACTGCCACCTTGGCCGCCGCGGCTTCAGCGGGCGTTATGGGGTTCGAGTAGATGTACATCATCGACGTCTCGCGGAGATAGTCGATGAGCGTCGCGGAGCCCGTCACGTAGCCGCCATTCACCCCAAAGGCTTTCCCGAGAGTGCCTACGAGAATGTCCACCTTCGGACAGCCCGTGAATTCCTCGGTGCCGCGTCCGGTGGATCCAAAGGCACCGACACCGTGCGAATCGTCGACGACCAGCACCGCGTTCTCAGGGAAGCGACGGTCGAAGTCGCGGACCACCTTCTCAATGTCGGCGAGCGGGGCGTGATCACCGCGCATGCTGAAAATGCCGTCGGTGACCACCACCACCCGCTTGGCCCCACTTGCAGCAGCCTTGATGAGCGATGCCTCGAGATCCGCCACCTGATTGTGCTTGTAGACGTACTTCTCCTTCGGCCGGGCCAGTCGCATCGCGTTGATGATGCAGTTGTGGTTCAGCTCGTCGGAGATGAGAGCGGTGTCCACGGTGATCAGAGCAACGATGGTCGAGACGATGGTGGCGTAGGCCGACGAGAAGATCATCGCGGCTTCCCGGCCGTGGAACGCGGCCAGCCTCGTCTCCAGTGCCATATGCGGCTCGTAAGTGCCGCTGATGAATCGCACCGCGCCCGGGCCGCAGCCAAAACGCGCCACTGCCGCTTCCTCCGCTTGAACCACGCGCGGGTGCAGGCCCATGCCGAGATAATTGTTGGAGTTCATCTTGAGGAAGGGCTTCGATCCACCGCCTTTCAGCAGATAACGCGGACCGTGGCCGTCCTCGGGCGGCACCACGTCCACAATCACGACTTCGCGACGTTTACTCGAGCCGCGTCCATCCATGGCGGCGATTTCCGTCTGCAGGGTCTGAGCGAGGCGATCAAAGGGCATGGGAGTTTCCTAACGAATGCGCGCGCGCAGTTTGGTCAGCATGTCTTCGACCATGGCGTCGAGCCCGAAAGTAGGGGCGAAGCCCCACTCCGCCCGCGCCGCCGCGCAGTCGAGGGAATTCGGCCACGAGTCCGCGATGCCCTGTCGTACGGGATCGATTTCATAGCGGATTTCGAAATCGGGAATGTGTTTCCGGATCGCCGCCACCAGTTCTTCGGGCGTGAAGTTCATGGCGGTGACGTTGAAGGAGTTTCGGTGGATCAGCTTCCCCGGTTCCGCCTCCATCAAGGTCACGAGTGCGGTGAGCGCGTCCGGCATGTACATCATGTCGAGACGCGTATCCGCCTTCAGGAAGCACGTGTAGCGGCCGTAGCGGATGGCGTCGTAGAAGATCGCCACCGCGTAGTCGGTGGTGCCGCCACCCGGCGGCGTCGCGTAAGAAATCAATCCCGGGAAACGCAGACCGCGGGTATCCACCCCGAACCGGCGATGGTAGTAGTCGCAGAGCAGTTCGCCCGCGACCTTGGTGACTCCGTACATCGTGGTCGGGCGCTGAATGGTGTCCTGGGGCGTGTTGTCCTTGGGCGTGCCGGGCCAAAAGCGCCGATGGAGCTGGGGAAGAACACCTTGCAGTCGTGCTGGCGCGCGACCTCGAGGACCTTGTAAAGCCCGCCCATGTTCAGTTCCCAGGCCACGTGGGGCTTCTCTTCGGACGTGGCCGACAGCAGGGCGGCCAGATGGTAGATGGTTCCCACCTCGCCATTGCGGACGATGTCCTGAATTTGACGGGCGTTCGTCGAGTCGAGGAACTCGAAGCGTTCGCCCGGTCGAAGGGTTTCGAGAGGAGGGAGCCGAATGTCCGACGCGATGACGGTTTCACTGCCGTACCGCGCCCGCAGGGCGACAACAAGCTCCGAGCCGATCTGGCCCAGGGCGCCGGTGACAAGGATTCTTCGCATGTTGACCGCGAAGATACCTTTGTTCCTGGAGGTTTTCGGGAGGCTCGCTCAGGCGACCGCGCGCGGGTGGGCTTCCTGCCGGTTCTTCTCCGTGGTCGAGGCCGCGGAAATCCCCATCAGCTCGTTTTCCATCCACACGTGTTTGCCGTCGAGGACCCGCTTGGCGACCCCGAACTTGCGGACGTCATCGTTGCTCCACAGAGCCTTGAAGGTGGCGTCGACTCGCCGGCTCGCGCCCCGCGCGAAAAGATCCGCCAGTTCGACCGCTTCCTTCCCCTCCGGCTTCCCGGCCGCTAAAAGCGCCTGGGCGCGCACGCACGCGGCCGCGATCGCGAACAGATCGTTCACAATATCGACCAGGCGGAACAGGAAAGCCTGCTTGTTCTGGAGGCCGGCCTGATACAGCGCCATGCCGTGGAAGCTTGAACGCGACAGCTTGCGTGAGCGTCGGTCCACGAAGCGCAGGTGTTTCGCCAGCGTGCCGAACTCGGAGTATCGCGGCCAGTGACCCCAACCGAAGAAACGGGTCGGATACCACCACGCGTAGAAGGCGCCGATTCCGGGAAGGGCCGCGAGTTTCTTGCTGATCGTCGAATCCGGCTCGACCAGGGCTCCGGCGACGCTCAGGTGCTTGTCCACGGCCTCGCGGGCCATGAACAGGTGCATGATTTCACTCGACCCTTCGAAGATCTTGTTGATCCGGAAGTCCCGCATGAGTCGTTCGACCGGGATGGGAGCTTCGCCCCGCGCTTCGAGGGACCCTTCGGTTTCATAGCCGCGTCCGCCGCGGATCTGCATCAGGTCGTCCACAATCTCCCAGCCGCGCACGCTGTTCCATTCCTTCGCCGCCGCCGCTTCGAGACGGATGTCCGCCCCTCCGCGGTCGGACATCTGGGTAGCGAGTTCGGCCAGGGCCTCCATGGCGAAGCCGGTGGCGGCCATGTCCGCGATCTTGTGGCCCACCGCCTCGTGTCTGCCGACCGGCCGACCCCACTGCACTCGGGAGGACGCCCACACTCTCACCGTCTCAAGCGCCGCTTTGGCGGTGCCGGCGGAGATGTTCGGGATCGAGAGACGTCCGTCGTTGAGTGTGGTGAGGGCGATTTTCAGGCCGCGTCCTTCTTCACCGACCAGGTTCTCGACGGGCACCCGGACGTTGTCGAACCGGACCACCGCGTTCGCGAGGGCCTTGAGGCCCATGAAGCGGCAGCGGCCCTCGATGACCACACCCTTCCACTCGGTCTCCACGATGAACGCCGAGATCTTGTGGGTCTTGGGGTCGGCGGCCATGACCACCAGGAGCTTCGCGAGCGTGCCGTTCGTGGTCCAGAGCTTCGTTCCGTTCAGCATGTAGGCGCTGCCGTCTTCGGTCTTCACCGCGGTGGTGGTGACCCGCGCAGGATCCGAGCCCACGCCGAGTT
>CAZFQH010000084.1:0-11627 GCA_964520805.1 uncultured Acidobacteriota bacterium
GCCCGCCCGGACGTCGAGGTCGAGCCTGGTCTCGGGTTTCACCGCGAGCAGAGACCGCAGGGGAATCGGACGAATGGCGGTGTCGGGCGTACGTTCGCCCACCAGGCGAAGCACGGTTTCGAGGCTCGCGTGAGGTAGCCGGACGCGCAGGGTCAAGGCGTCTTTTGCGGTGAAGACGAGCCAGGGGAAGCCGCCCGTGAGGTCGATCGCCAGATGGAAGGCACCCTCGTCGCCATGCTCGCGTACGCAGTGATAGGCGAGTCGGTGCCACAGACTCGCTTCGAAGGTCTGACGATGGGTGCGCGACCCCATCTTGTTGAGCATCGCCTCCTGATCGGTGGTCTGCATGTCCCGCAACCGGGCGAGAAGTCGCGCGCGCTGGTGATTTCGCTTGCCGCCAACATCGCACCGATCGACGAGACGCTGGATCTCGGGGTCGTGGCCCTCGACATAGGCGAGGGCTTCACCCCCGAGAGTGACGATCCGATATCCGTTTGCGGCCTGTTCGATGGGCGTGGCCTCGCACGGCTGAGGCTGATCGTTCTGGAGCAGGCGGGCGACCCGGCCCCAGAACGAGGCTTCCAGCTGCTCTGAGAAGGGACGTTTGCCGGAGACTTTCCGGAACGCCCGCGTCAGATCCCGGAGGGCATCGACGTGCCCGCATCGGCGGTTCTTCGGGCGCTTGTACCAGGTCCGACAGGTGCAAACGGGAAGCGGCGGCACCTGCTGCGACTCGACGACCACCGCGATCCCCGGTTCAGGATCGGAGTCTTTAGGAATGAGCGCGGCTCCGTCGCGATGAACCTCGATCAGACTGAAATCGGCACTCATGATCGGGGCGGGGATTGTACCCGGCGCCAAGGATCAGACCCGAGGCCCGCGGCACCCCAACAGCGAAGGAGTTCAGGGTGACCACCTCTACGATTCGGAGAACGAGAGGCCGAGCTGGCGAAGGTTCGCGAATGTAGGGGCAGGCCTTGTGCCTGCCCGTTCCGTATCGGAATTACGAATCCGCCGCGGTGTTTGGGGCGCAAGGGCGGCCACGAGGCCCGCGGCACCCCAGCAGCGAACGAGTTCAGGGTGACCACCTCTACGATTCCCGATCAGTGCGCGGGTCCGAGCAGTACGGCGTTCATGAAGAGCAGCTCCGAAGCCTGGGAGTAGGCGCGGAAGTTCGGCTCTTCGGCGAAGGCGACCACGTGGCCTGCACCGAGCGGCTCGTGGATCAGGAACGCCTTCTGGGCATAGGAGTCCTTGTTCTCTTTCCACAGGATGCCGCTCACCCACAGTTTGTCGGCGGTTTTGTAAACGCCGACGTTCGTGCCCTTGTCGAGCTTGATGGGCGTGAAGACGCGCTGGCCGTCCACCATCACCTGGAACTCGCCATCGAGGCCGGCCGAAAGCCAGTGTTCGGTGTCGAGGGAACCGCGCAGGATCGCGCCCGCGATGGGATCGGGCCGCGGACGAGCGGGAGTGATGGCCCGGCTGTAGTCGAAGCCCTTCTGGTCGCTTGCCGCCTCCGCCTTCTTTGCATCGGTGGTCTCATCGCTGCGGCCGTCCTTCAGTTCGGTGTCCGTAGAGAGCAAGCCGACATTGTCGCGGGAGGCCCAGCGCGACGCTTCGCCGATGGTGACGAGGGTGCCGCCCATTCGCACGAAGTCCTTGATGCGCGCCACATCCGGGTCGGTCAGCACTCCTTCGTAGTTGCCGTGGGGCATGACCACCACGTCGAACTTGCGCAGGTCCACCCGCCGCAGCGTGGAGACGCGGATGGCGGAAACCGGCTGGCTGAACCGGCGCTCCAGAACGTAGCGCGCCCAACCCGCGGAAAGCGAGGACGTGGGCGAGTCCCACATCAGGAGGACTCTGGGTGACTTCAGGGGGCGAACCTCGTTGCTGCCGAGCGAGATCCCGCCTTCGTCCACGAAACCGGAGTTGGCGGCGATGACCTCGACTCTCCACTTCGAGGCCATCGTCTGAAGGGTCGCGCGCAGGTTCGCATCGTTCTCGGCTACGCGGATGACCGCGGTGCCGATTGCGTACTTCCGGCCTTCAAGGGAGAACGAATCGCCCGCGACGCGGACCCGCACGCCGGCCCGGGCCGCTTCCGCCACCGCCGCCGATGCCGCCGACCCCCACGGTACGAGGTAAGCCACCGAGGCCGCCTTCACCTCCCGGGTTTCAACCAGATCCGCGTCAAAGCGCGACCGCTTTCCCGCGAGCTTCACGTCGGAGATCACACAGTCAACGTCGAAGAGTGCGGGCAGGCTCCAGGTCGTGATGTCGTAGAACTGATCGGGGAGCAGACGCGCGCGGCGCTCCTCCTGCTTCTTCAGGAATTCAGGATCCATGGCGACCTCGCGATCGAGCAGGTTCCTGACGAGTCTGGAAGTCGGCTGGGCCAGCGGAATGATGTACGACCCCGCGGGGTAGCTTGCGCCGGGAGTGGCGGGCTTTGTCTCGCGGCTCTTCGTTCCGCCGATCTTGCTGGTGGAAGCGCTCGTCGCCGCAGTCGCGGCTTCGTCCGCATGGAACACTTCAACGCCCTGGGCGACGAGAAGGCTCGCGAGCCGGCGCGCGCGCGAGGGATCGCTACCCGGAACGAGCACGTACTCCCTCGTGCCGCCCTCGTCCACCGCACTCCTCCGGAACGCCGCGAAGTCGCTCACTATCGCCTTGCGGTTCTCGGCCGCGGTCAGAGCGGTACGCATAGCCGCGGTGAAGTGCTGAACCACGCCGGTTTTGAAGGTGAGGTCGGTGCCGTCCTGGCGCCGAAAGATGAGCCCGCGCGAGGACGCCTGCTCGAACGTCTTCGCGATGGAACCCTGAGCCATCGGCCAGGAAGCACCGTAACCCGGATAGAAGGAATCGAAGACCTCGCGGATGAAGTAAGCGAAGCCGCGTTCATCGAACTTCACGGCGTTGTGGCGGCCGAACTTCTCCAGCCAGGCCGATTGCGTGGCGGTACGGAACGGGTTCTTGGGTGCTGCGGCCGGCGGGAAGTAGTAGGTCGAATCGCCTCCCATCTCGTGAAGATCCACGGTCACTTGAGGGAAGAACTCAAGGAAGAGTTTGATGCGGCCCGCACTCTCCGGCTGAGTGATGGCGAGCCAGTCGCGGTTCAGATCGAAGAGGTAGTGGTTGGAGCGTCCCCCGGGCCAGGGCTCATCGTGCTCTGCGGACAACGGCTCGGAGTCCGGAAAAGAAGCGCGGCCCTGGAGATTCTGGAAGTTGAAACGCGCGCGCCCGTCGGGGTTCTGCATGGGGTCGATAAGAACCAGGGACTCGCGCAGAATGGTGTCGGTGGAGGGGTCGTTCTTTGCGGCCAGCAGGTGATAGGCCTCGGCCAGGGCCGCGTCCCCGGAAGAGATCTCGTTGCCGTGCACGCCGTGGACGAGCCAGGTGATCACGGGCACGCGACTCACGAGCGCCTCCACCTCGACCGCACTCAGGCCTCGCGGATCGGCCAGCCTCTTCATGTCCGCCTTGATCGATTCGAGGCCCCGGATCCGTTCCGCGGTTCCCACCACCATCACGATGAGGGGACGTCCCTCCCACGACCTCGCGTACTCGATCACCTTCGCCCGCCCGCCCGAGGCCGCCTCGAGCGCCTTGAAGTAGGTCACGAAGCCGTCACCGGTCGAGATCTCTTCTCCATGATCGTAACCAAGGACAGACTTGATCGTGGGAATGGCGGGGTCGTACACCGTGCCCGGCGAGAGTTCGGGCGAGCCTGCGGCGAGCACTGCGAGAAGGGCGAAAGACAGCATGAGGTCTCCTGTATGGAAGGGGCGACCTCTCTTTGGTCGCGGTCGAGTGCGCGCATCATAGTGCGCGCCTCGCGATTCACTTTCTTGAATCGCTCGACTTTGTCTTTCTTCGTTTAGTCTCGCCTCAATGGTGTTCCCCCGATGATGCGAGAGACTCTGGTTGCTGCGCGGATGCTGCTCAATCGGCCCGGGCTGCTGCTCGTCGCGGTGCTGAGCCTCGCGCTCGGGATCGGTATCAACGTTGCGGTGTTCAGCGTGATCCACGGAGCGCTGCTGCGGCCGTTGCCCTATCGCGACGCCGATCGCATCGCGGTGGTCTGGCATAGCTTCGGCAAGGGCCAGTCGCTGCCCGCGGTTCATCCGATGGACTATCGCGACTACAAGGAGCGCGCCAAACTCTTCGAAGACTTCACACTCATCGGTGGATACGAAACCCTCTTTCAGGCGAAGGGCGATCCCGAACTCGTTCGGGTTGGAAATATCGCGCACAACTTCTTTCCGTTTCTCGGTGTCGAGCCGGCGCTGGGCCGCCACTTCGCCGAGAGCGAGGACTTGCCCGAAGGGCCCCGTGTGGTGTGGATCGATCACGATCTGTGGCAGCGCCAATTCGGCACAGATCCGGCGGTGATCGGCCGCAAGGTGAACCTGGATGGCATGGCCCATGAAGTGGTTGGGGTGTTGCCGAAGGGCTTTGAACTCCATCTTCCCGCCGAGGCGTTTTTCGTGAAGCGCCCGCAGGTGTGGAAACCCTCGCGTATCGACTTCGCCCGGCTGCCTCCGCGCAATTGGACGGCCTGGACCGCCCTCGGGAAGATCCGAAAGGGCGTGAGCTTCGAGGAAGCCCGCCATGAAATGACCGCGATGGGCGCAGATCTACGACGCGAAGTCGCCGAGTTCAAGGCGGGAGACCTGCGGGTGGGCCTGGTGAAGCTCGAGGACGATGTGGTCAAGAGTGTGCGCTGCGGACTCTGGTCGTTGATGGGAGCGGTCGGTTTCGTTCTGTTGATCGCGTGCGCCAACGTCGCGCGCCTGCTTCTGGCCCGAGGGTTCGACCGCGAATCGGAGTTCCGCATGCGGGCCGCACTCGGGGCCAGCCGTCTGCAACTGGCGCGCTCCGTTCTTGCCGAGGGCTTGGTGATCGCCCTCGCCTCGGCGCTGATCGGCGTGCTCATTGCGCGCTGGAGCGTGCAGGTGATCCGCGGCATGGAGGCGGCGGCCATTCCGCGCCTTCAAACCGTAACTCTGGATCTGCCCGTCTTCGGTTTCTCGCTTGGAGCTGTCCTCCTCGCCACGTTTCTTTCCGCCCTGGTGCCCGGGCTGCGTGCGGCCGGAGCCGTCTCCTACCCAGGACCAGCCTCGGACCTCCGGTTGTCGGGTTCGTATCGGCGCCGGGTGCAGGACCGGCTGGTGATCGGACAAGTAGCACTCACCGTCATGGTGGTCGTGGGCACCGGTCTGATGATTCAGAGTTTCCGCGCGCTCATGGAAGTGCGTCCAGGTTTCGAACCGAAGGGGTTGCTCACTCTTCGGATGGCGCTGCCTCGCTACCAGTTCGCGAACAGTGTCGCGGTGCGCCATTTCTACCGCCAGATGGAAGAACGTCTGCGGGCGCTCCCCGGCGTGACTGCGGTGGGCGCTGTGAGTCTGCTTCCCCTGGCGGGTGCTGGGCCGTTGCAGACTTTTGCCTACGACGAGGAGACGGCGCGGAATTGGGAGTCGGCCACCGCCGACTATCGCCGCGTGTCTCCTGGATTCTTCGCGGCGATGGGCGCCACCCTGGTGGCCGGGCGGGAGTTCGGGCCGGACGACATCGATGCCGAAGGAGCGCCTCGCCGGATCATCATCGACACGGCACTTGCCGGCCGGGCCTTCCCGGGCCGGTCCGGGGTGGGGGAGTGGCTTCAGATCGAGCCGAGCGGTCCGAGTGCCTTCGCCGAGGTCGTGGGTGTCGTGGCCCCTCTCAGCCTTCAGGGGATCAAGAATTCGCCCATGCCTCAGATCTACGAGCCTGATGTCTACGCGCGGCTTCGCTCCAGCCTGGTCGTGCGTTCGACCACACCTCCTGAGGACCTGGCCCCTGCGCTCCGTCGCGAACTCATCGCCTTGAGCCCATCGCTGGCCATTCAGGAGGTCCGCCCGATGGACGACCTCATGGCCGAAGCCCAGGCCCCCACCCGACTCGCGGCGGCCCTGATGTCGGTCTTCGGGATGATGTCGGTGGCGCTGGCCGGGCTCGGCCTTTATGCCGCCCTCGCCTATTCGGTCAGTCAGCGCACTCGCGAGTTGGGCATCCGCATCGCTCTGGGGGAGACGCCCTGGGGTCTGAAGGCGAGCGTGCTTTCCCAGGGAATGCGTCTGGTCGGAATCAGCGTGGTGGTGGGGGGGCTGTGCGCGATCGCCCTCTCCGCCTCAACGCGCGCGACCTTCTATGGCGTTCACTTCGCCGACCCCCTCGCCTATGGCGTCGCCGCTCTGTTGCTTGTCCTCGTAGCCGTGCTCGCCTGCTGGGTGCCCGCCTCGCGCGCCGCCCGCATCGACCCGCTCCGCGCCCTCAGGCACGATTAGATACCCGAATGCGGCTCCAGGGTTCCGAGTAGAAAGGGCAGGCACAAGACCGGCCCCCTGCAGAGCAGAAACGGAGAGGCCAAACGGACCTAGACTACTGACCGATGACTTCCGCCAACTTCAATCCACCCTCCGCCTCCGACCGGCTCCGCTACGCCTTCGACAACCTCATGTCGAAGGGCACCCCCGCCCTCATCGGGTTGCTCGCCCTTGGCACGGTGTCCTTCATTGTGTTCTGGGCGGGCGCGGTTTCAATCCTGGGCGTGCTTCCGGACGACATGCGCGAAACCAGCCTCATCGAACGAATGTGGTACGGCCTGATGCGCACATTGGATGCAGGAACCATGGGTGGAGATGCGGGCTCATGGGCCTTCCTGGTGGCCAATCTGGGGGTCACGCTGGGCGGCGTTTTCATCGTTTCCGCTCTGATCGGCATTCTCAACACCGGACTCGAGGCCAAGCTGGACGGCCTTCGGAAGGGCCGTTCCAAGGTAATTGAAGACGACCACACCGTGGTTCTTGGCTGGGGGCCGGCGGTCTTCACCATCATCGAAGAGTTGTCGATCGCGAACGAGAACAAGAAGGATGCCTGCATCGTCATCCTTTCCGAGGCCGACAAGGTTGTGATGGAGGAGGAGATTCGCGAGCGCATCTCTGACCTGCGCACCACGCGCGTGGTTTGTCGATCGGGGAGCGTCACCGACATCCTGGATCTCGCCATGGTCAGTGTTCAAACCTCGCGCTCGATCCTCGTCATCGCTCCGGATCATGGCGACCCGGACGTTCACGTCATCAAGACCCTCCTCGCCCTCATTCACGCTCCAGATCGCCGCAAGGAGCCGTATCACATCGTGGCCGAGTTGCGGCATGAGAAGAACCTGGGAATCGCCCGTATGGTCGGGAAGAGCGAAGCGTCGATCATCGCCGCGGGCGACCTGATCTCGCGCATCACTGTGCAGACCTGCCGCCAAAGCGGTTTGTCGCTGGTTCATACGGAGCTGCTCGATTTCGGGGGCGACGAGATCTATTTCAGCCGGCCCGACGCGGTGGCTGGCCTCACGTTCGGCGAAGCCCTCAACCGATATCCCACTTCCAGCCTGATCGGCCTCGCGACCACGGATGGGCCGGTGGTCCTGCCGGACCTGGCGCGGAAGATCGATATCTCCGATCGCCTCATCGCCATCTCCGCCGATGACGACACCGTGGTGGCGTCGAAGAACATCGACGTCATCGACGAAAGTGCGATCGTGGCGCCCGAGAGAGCGAAGGCTCTGCCCGAGCGCACGCTGATTCTCGGAGCCAACGAACGGCTGTTAAGTATCGTCAACGGCCTCGACTCCTATGCCGCGAAGGGCTCGGAGGTGGTGGTGGTGGCTGCCGCCGATGATCAGGATCTGGTGACCAGCCTCACCGCCACGCTCAAGAACCAGTCGCTGCACTGCCACAAGGCCGATGTGACCGACCGCAAGGTTCTCGATTCACTCAGCGTAGGTGCTTTTGATCATCTCATCGTGCTTTCCGACAACGAACTCACCGCGGAGATGTCGGACTCGAGGGTGCTGATGACCCTGCTCCATCTGCGTGAGATCGGCGAGAAGCTCGGCAAGGACCTGGCCATCGTGAGCGATATGCGCGACGTTCGCAATCGCCGTCTGGCCGAAGTGACGGATGCCGACGACTTCATTGTCAGCGACCGCCTGGTGAGCCTGATGATGTGTCAGGTCGCCGAGAACAAGCAGCTTTTCCCGGTCTTGTCAGATCTGTTCGACCCCGAGGGGGCCGAGATCTATCTCAAGCCCGCATCGGACTATGTCCGCCTCAGAATCGGGATGAGTTTTGCGACCGTGGTCGAGGCGGCCCGAAGACGCGGCGAGATCGCAATCGGCTACCGCAAGGCCTCGCTCGCTCGCGATGCCTCGGCCTCTTATGGCGTGCGCACCAACCCACCGAAGGCCGAACGGGTGAGCTTCGACCTCGACGACAAGGTGGTTGTGGTCGCGGAGAGCTGATTCGACGCCCTTGCGAAATCGACCGGGGACGAGTTCGTTGTAGAGGACTGGTTTCACGGACGCCGCCAGAGGCAGGCGGTGGCTCCGATCAACAGGCTGACCAGGGCCACGAGGTCAGCCGCGACGATGCGCGCGACCGCGTCGTTGTATCCGCCGGTGGACACCGCGATCCCAAGGAAGGAGATCACGCTCGCGAAACCGGCGACCAACGCGAGTGCCTGCAAATGCGGCCGGAACGCGGCAAACACCATGAAGGCTCCCAACAGGCCAAACAGTACGGCGCGATGTCGCATCAGAATGGAGAGGTTCGACTCCGTCATGGGCAGGCCGTACAAGGCGAAGAGCCGCTCGGATCCGAGGACGCCGGAAATGGGTATGAGATGGATGACGCCAGCAACGACGAGCGTGGTCGAGATGAGGGGGAGCCGATATCGCGCAGGCAAGGGACGATGTTGGGCGACCATGGTGCGGAAATCCTATCGCTCCGGCGACCGTAGAGGAACGCCCACGCCCTTGAACTCGTTCGTTGGGGGCTGCGGCCACCCTGCTAGATTGCTCGCGATGGAGGCTCCCAAGGTTCTGGATCTCTGGAAGCAGCGGCTTGGCGTCGTTCCCGACTCTGTTTTTCAAGACACCAGCCTTGAGACTCTCATTCTGGCTGACAACGATCTGGAGTCGATCCCGGAGTCGATCAAGAATCTGAAGCACCTTCGGACGCTGGACCTGGGCCACAATCACCTGGTGGCCGTTCCCGAGTCCCTGGGCGACCTGGTTCGGCTTGATCGGTTCTTGTACCTGCACGACAACCGGCTCACAGCACTGCCCGGCAGCCTCGCCCAGCTCACATTTCTTCGCTATCTGAACGTCAGCGAGAACGCGTTTGCGGAGTGGCCCGAGGCGGTGACCGATATGGCGGCTCTGCGAGAACTCCGTTTCACGGACAACCCTCTGCGCGAGGTTCCGGCCTCCGTGAGCTGCCTCACCGGTTTGCGCGAACTGCACTTGCGGAACAACCGACTCACGTCGCTCCCTCAGTCGGTGGGGGACCTCGCCGATTTGCGGCAACTGGACCTGCGCGGAAATCCTCTGCTTGCGCTGCCCGAGTCGATCTCCCATCTTCCGAAGCTCGAGAAGCTCGACCTGCGTTGGACCCAGACCCTGCCGCACCTTCCCTGGCTCGCCGACCTTGAGGCTCGCGGCTGTCTCGTCTATCGCTGAGCGGCGCCCGAGGGGCGGCCGGCCAGGGTGATCGAATCGTCGATGCGGGGCTTCAGGCGTCGGAGGAAGGGTTCGAGGATCGCGACGCCCGCGAGGTCGTCGTCAGTCTCAAAGACCCGCGCCTTCAGATCGCCCCACAGCCCGAGCACGCTACCATCCGTTCATGAAGGCACAACCGAAACTCGCTGTGGTCGTTGGAGTCTTGCTCCTCGCCGCCGCTCCCCAGTCGCGCGCGCAACCGGCGACCGCTCCCCCTTGGAAAGGAAAGTCCATGACCTCCCAGGCCGCCGGCACATTCGAGGTGAAGGTCAAACCCCTCGCCGAAGACCACAAGGTGCCGGGCGTCCCGGTCGGCCGCATGTCCATCGACAAGCAGTTCAAGGGCGACATCGAGGGCACGAGCCTGGGCGAGATGATGACCGTCGGCACGCCGGTCAAGGGCTCGGCGGGCTACGTGGCGATTGAGGTGGTGACGGGATCGCTCAAGGGCCGGAAGGGTTCGTTCACACTGATGCACCACGCCACCATGAAGGAGAACGCGGACTTCCAGCTGAACATCGTGGTGGTCCCGGATTCGGGCACGGGAGAACTCACGGGCCTCGCCGGCAGGATGGAGATCATCATCGAAGGCACCAAACACTCGTATCGCTTCGACTACACGCTGGCCGCAGCGAAGTAGGGCTACCGGGCGCTCGGCCCCGACGATCGCCCGTAGTAGCCTCGCCGCGCCATGATTGATGCTTTGAAAGCCTTCTTTCAATCGAAGGTCGCTCCCGCCGCGACCCAGTCGCAGGAGGCCTCGGAGAAGTCGCTGCGTCTCGCCGCGGGTGTTTTGCTGTTCGAGATCGTACGCGCCGACCACAAGATTGAGGAGTCCGAGCGCACCGTGATGCGCGCCGCCCTGCAGGGCATCTTCAATCTGGACGCCGACGAAACCGAGGAGGTCATGCGCCTCGCCGAGGAGCAATCGCGCTCCGCCGGCTCGCTGTACGAGTTCACTACGCAGGTGGACACGGCTTTCGATAACGACCAGAAAAAACGCGTGGTTGAACTGCTGTGGCTCGTCGCCTTCGCGGATGGAACGAAGAACGCGCACGAGGAGCACATGGTCCGAAGGATCGCGGGACTGCTCCACGTCGCGCATCCGGATTTCATCGACGCCAAGCTCAAGGCCCGCGCCCAGAAAGGGTAGGGGCCGCGGCAAACTGCTCGACGGCGGCTTTAAGGTCCGGCCGGATGTCCGCCGCGACGGGCGGCTCGTTTGGCGGGGGCCGGGCTAAGATTCCCCCGACACTTTTCGGGGTCCCGGGCGGGCTCCCTCTTCATCTGAGGAACAACGCATGAGATATCTACGCCTCTCCCTGCCAGGACTTGGTTTCCTGGCCCTCGCCTCCATCAGCCAGGCGCAAGCCGGCAAAGTCCCGAGCACCAGGGACGTGTACGGCTTCACCATCGGCGACGACTACAAGCTCGCCAACTACACCCAGTTCACCGACTACATCAAGAAGGTCGACGCGGCCTCCGACCGCATGATTCTCCAGTCCATCGGCAAGACCGCGGAAGGCCGCGATCAGTGGATGGCGATCATCACCTCGCCCGCTAACCACAAGCTCCTCGCGAAGTACAAGGACATCTCGCAGAAGCTGGCGCGGGCCGAAGGCCTGACCGAAGCGCAGGCGCGGGCGCTCTCGAAGGAAGGCAAAGCCGTGGTCTGGATCGACGGCGGCCTCCACGCGACCGAGGTCCTCGGCGCTTCCCAGCTCGCAGAGACCGTGTATCAGCTCACCAGCCGGACCGATGAAGAGACCCTGCGCTTCCTGAACGACCTCATCATCCTCGCCGTGCATGCGAACCCCGACGGCATGGAACTGGTCTCCAACTGGTACATGAAGGACTCCGACGAGAAGAAGCGGAACTCCAGCGACATCCCGCGCCTGTATCAGAAGTACATCGGCCACGACAACAATCGCGACTTCTACGCCCTGACCCAGCCCGAGAGCCGCAACATGGCCCGCCAGCTCTCGATCGAGTGGATTCCGCAGATCATGTACAACCACCATCAGAC
>CAZFQH010000085.1:0-11470 GCA_964520805.1 uncultured Acidobacteriota bacterium
CGTCGATCCGGTAGCGTGCGAACGTCGAGCCCACCTTCAACATGAGGCGCGGCCCGTCCTTGCGGTCAAATGGAAGGTGCGTCGGGGCGGCATGGGTTCTCCAGCTTCGGGGTACTCTTCGGAGGCTAGCACAAGCTCAAGAAGCGGAGGCCTCGGGTGTTAACCTCAGGTGGTCATGGCTGCAGAACCCGCTACCCTCACCAAACGTGCGTCGATACTGGACCTTGTCGCCAAGGGGGTGGTCCTCGGCGATGGCGCCATGGGCACCATGCTCTACAACCGGGGAGTTTTCGTCAACCGCTGCTTCGACGAGTTGAACCTCTCGTCGCCCGGTCTCGTGAAGCAGGTTCACGACGAATACGTGGAGGCCGGCGCTCACTTCATTGAGACGAACACCTACGGGGCGAACCGCTTCAAACTCGGACCCCACGGCCTGGACGCCCAGGTCGCGAAGATCAATCGCGAGGGTGCCCGCATCGCGCGGGAAGCCGGCGGCGAGAACGTTCTGGTGGCAGGAGCCATGGGTCCGCTCGGCAAACCTCTTGAGCCGCTTGGCCACATCTCCCTCGCCGACGCGGTGGCGGCTTTCGCCGAGCAGGCCAGAGCCCTCAATGACGGCGGGGTTGACTTCTTCATCCTTGAGACCATGCCCGCGATCGACGTGGCGAAGGCGGCGCTTGCCGCGGTGCGCACGGTGTCCGATCTGCCGGTGATCGTCTCGCTTACGTTCACGGATGAGGGATCAACGGTCATCGGCGAAACCCCCGAAGCCGTGGTTTTGGCGCTCGAGGCCGAGGGGGTTTCCATCATCGGGGCCAATTGTTCGCAGGGCCCCAGCAAGATGCTCCACACCATCGAGCGGATGGTCCCGGCCGCGACGACGGCCCGGATCATGGCCATGCCGAACGCGGGGGCGCCGGCCTACGTGGACGGTCGCTACGTTTACCTGTGCACGCCCGAGTACATCGCCTCCTACGGCCGCCGCTTCATCGAAGCCGGGGCCCGCGTGGTGGCCGGATGCTGCGGAACTTCTCCCGCGCATATCAAAAACCTCGCTCGCTCCTTGCGCATGATCCAGCCGGTGAAGGCCGAGGCCCACGTTATCCGCGTCGTGGACACCGCGAAGCAGGCCCAGCCCCCGGTTCCGCGCGAGGACAAAAGTCCGCTCGCCCACAAGCTCGGACGCAAATTCGTGGTGTCGATCGAACTCGATCCGCCCAGGGGAGTCGACCCCTCGCGAGTCCTCGAGCGAGCCCAGGAGTGCAAGGAGAACGAGGTCGATGCCATCAACGTGGCCGACGGTCCGCGCGCCTCGGCCCGGATGAGCGCCCAGTCGTTGTGCCTGCTCACCCAGAAGCAAACCGGCCTCGACACGATCCTTCACTACACCTGCCGCGACCGGAATCTGCTGGGCATTCAGTCGGACGTTCTCGGCTGCTACGCGCTCGGCCTTCGCAACATCCTCTGCATCACCGGCGACCCGCCCAAGCTCGGCGACTACCCGGACGCAACCGCGGTGTACGACGTCGACTCCATCGGCCTCATCAGCATCCTCAGCCACCTGAACCGTGGCTGCGACCTGGCGGGCAACCCGATCGGGCCACCCCTTGGCATCCACATCGGCTGCGGCGCCGACCCCTCGAAGCCCGACTGGGACAAAGAGCTGCGCCGGCTCGAGGAGAAGGTGAAAGCGGGTGCCGAGTACATCATGACCCAGCCGGTCTACGACCCGAAGCAGGTCGAGAAATTCCTGAGGGCGATCCAGTACCTCAAGACCCCCGTGCTCATCGGCAGTCTTCCCCTTTACTCGCACAAGAACGCGGAGTTCCTCCATAACGAAGTGCCCGGCATGATCATCCCGGACGACATTCGCGAGAGGATGCGCGTCGCGGGCTCGGGCGAGAAGGCTCAGGCTGAAGGTGTGGCCATCGCCCAGGAGGCGCTACGCGCCGCGCAGGACCTGGCCCAGGGCGTCTATGTGATGCCGCCTTTCAACCGCGTCGATCTGGCGCTGCGTGTGGTCGAGATTCTCAGGTAGGGGTACGAGGTCCGCATGATCCTGGCCATAGCACTGAGCCTCGCTCTTCCGGCTTCGGGCGTCTCCGTGCAGGATCCTCCGTTCAAACCGCGGGTGCCGCTGACCTTCGCGACCGAAGCGCGTACCGTGAATCTGACCGTCACGGTTCGCGGGGGGGCGGATGGGCGGCTGCTCAAGGATCTCACCGCGGACGATTTCGTGGTCTTCGAGAACGACAAGCCGCAGGAGATTCAGTTCTTCGCGCGAGTCTTCGACCCCTCGCGGTCCGACGACGAGGGCCAGGAGGGTGCGGCCGATCCCACCGCCATCGACCTCGGGATGTTGTTCGACACGAGCAGCAGCATGGCCGACGTCCTGCGGCTCTCGCAGAACGCGGCCAGCCAGTTTCTCGAGTCCATTCCGAAGGCGCGCGAACTGACCACGGTTTTCTTCGACTCGGACATCCGCCTGTCCCGGTTCAGCGGCGAGTCGCAACAGGGTCTTTTCGGCCGGTTGCAGAAGGCGAAAAGCGGAGGCATGACGCTGCTGTACGACTCGATCGCCATGTACCTCACGCGTGTATCCGACGATCCGGGCCGCAAGATCATGGTCCTCTTCACGGATGGTGAAGATTCGAGAAGTGAAATCACGGTTTCCGAGTTGCGAGACCTGGTTCGATCCAGCACGGTGACGATCTACCCCATCGTCTTCGGCGGCAAGTACACATCGAGCACGGCGTCGCTCACCGCCAACGCGCTGATGAGGGACCTTGCCGACATGACCGGCGGTCAGGTTTTTTCTCCGCGCACGTTCAAGGACCTGGGCCCGATCTACGAAGGCCTGCTCGACGAACTCGCGGCGCAGTATGTGATCGGTTACGTCCCTCAGGGTGATCCCGTCCCGGGCGAACACCGCCTGCGGGTGGAGGTCAAGCGACCGGGAGCGAAGATCCGGCATCGTCAGGGTTATCGGATAGCCCCAAAGGCGACGTAGCCTCGCGCGCGGCGCAGCCTTTGGCCTCAATGAGAGTCGCGGTGTCGGGGACTCACAGGTATCGGCAAGAGCACGCTCATCGCGGCGTTTGTGGCCCGGCGTCTTAGTCGGAGGGCAGACGAAGTTCTTTCCTGATCCAGCTGAAGTCGAGAGGCGGTGTGGGCGAGTCGCCAGACTCATCAGTTCGGGAGCTTTCGAGGCCGAGCAGGCCCGCGATCTCAATCCGCCCCTCCGAGGTTCGGGCGAAATTTCTTGGGGTTTCGCTCCCCAGGGCGACCAGAGGCGTGTCGACCCACCCTTGCGGGTCGGCCTCCAGAAGGTCGAGGGCCAGATTGGCCCGCACTTCCGGCGAATCGGGATCAATGTCGTAGGAGTCCAGCACCACTTCGTTCCAGAGCGAGTGGATGACGATTGAGAACAGGCGCCGCTGCATCCGGTCGAGGTCGCTCCAGCTTGGCGCCCCATGCTCCTTGAGATACTTCGTCATCTCTTCTTGAACCGTCGGCTTGTCGTCGGGTTCGAACCGGTAGTACCCCGCCTCCATTCCGTGCCGCAACCCGTCAAACGTCTTTCGGACGGCGATGATCGCGCACCCTTCCAGGTCATTCGAGACCTCGGATTCGTGAATGAACCATGACTCCTGCGTCCCCAAGTCCACAACGTGAAGACCCACGCCCGGATCGACATCCACGATTTCGTAGAAAGCGAGCGGAGCCTCCAGCAGTTGGCGGAGCCAGGCCTTCTCGTCCTCCGAGAGCCGTGCGGCGCGCTTACGAAGGTAGGCCTCCGCGACGAGCTCACCGTCCTCGCGGGCCGGCAGGTCGAACATCACACCCATCATCATCCGCAAGTTCCACTCGTCGAGGTCGGCCTCATCGAGGGGAAAGATCTCCTCTCCTTGATCGCCTTCGTCAAGGTCGTCGAGCCGAAGGTAAAGCGCCCGACCCTGATCGCCCACCTTCTTGTGGACGCTCACGGCGAAATCGGCAAGATCCGCCAGCACTTGGGCCTTGAACCTGGCCATCTTGTCCTCTGGGTTGGCGTACTCCGATTCCCCTCCGCGGCCGCCGCGCGCAAACCGGTCGAGGCAGCAGGCCTTGTATTTCTTCCCGCTGCCGCACGGGCACGGGTGATTTCGTCCGATCGAAGCCATGACTCATTCTCTCAGGACGCGCAAGGGCCAGGGCGACTAGAATCACGTTCCGTGGCCACCTTCGACGAGTTTCTCAATCTCGACCTGCGCGTGGGCACCGTGGTCTCCGCCCACCCTCTCGAAGGCGCGCTCAAGCCCGCCTACAGGATGGAGATCGATTTCGGCCCGGAGATCGGGGTCAAGCGTTCCTCGGGACAGTACACCGTGAACTACCAGCCCGCCGACCTGGTGGGCCGTCAAGTCGTCGCGGTCGTGAACTTCAAGCCTCGGCGCGTGGCCGGGTTCGTGTCCGAGGTGCTGGTGCTGGCCGCACCCGACGCGAGCGGAGCGCACATCCTTCTCGCGGTCGAGCGTCCGGTCCCAAACGGAGGGCGGATCTCATGAGTCGTCCGCCTGCGTCCAGGAAGCGAGAGACCGTGGTGCTGGCGAGCCGCCCCCTCGGCGCCGCCATCACCGCGATGGCGAGAGCCATCCAGAAGGATCAGAAGGACGCGGCGGCGATCGCCATCGTGGGCATCCAGAGCCGAGGCGTACCGCTGGCCGCGCGCCTCGCCGCGGCCCTGCGCAAGAGCACGGGGAAAAAGATCGACGTGGGATCGCTCGACATCACCCTCTACCGCGACGACTTGTCGACCGTGGGCACACGACCGGTCCTCAAGGCCACCAACATTCCTTTCTTGATCGATGCCCGCCCCGTCATTCTGGTCGACGATGTGCTCTTCACCGGCCGCACCATCCGCGCCGCCCTCGACGAACTGGTCGACTTCGGCCGGCCTTCGCGCATCGCCCTCGCGGTACTGATCGACCGCGGCCACCGCGAACTGCCGATCCAGGCCGACTACGTTGGCAAGTCGGTGAAGACCACCCGCACCGACACGGTCGATGTCCGTCTCGCGGAAATCGACGGCAAGGACGAAGTGGTCCTGGTGCGGCGATGAAGGACGCGTTGAAGGTGCGGCAAACGAAGGCCGGATTTCCTCAAGCCTTGGTGAACGGGGGTTTGGGGGGCGAAGCATGGCGCCGATAGAGATTGCGCCCTCCCCACTCAGATGGTCTCAACGACATCTGTTGGGGATCGAACCCCTCTCCGCCGAGGACATCGCGCTGATCCTCGACACTGCGGTGCAGATGCGCGAGATCATGGACCGGCCGATCAAGAAGGTTCCCACCCTGCGCGGTCGCACCGTGGTGAACCTCTTCATGGAGGCCTCCACCCGCACCCGCGCCTCTTTCGAGATGGCCGAGCGCATCCTCTCGGCGGACTCTCTCTCCATCCAGGCCGCGGGCTCGAGCGTGTCGAAGGGCGAAAGCCTGCTCGACACCGTCAAGAACCTCGAGGCCATGACCCCGGATGTCATCGTGGTGCGCCACTCCTCCGCCGGGGCTGCCAACTTCCTGGCCCGCAGGTGCAACTCACGAATCGTGAACGCGGGCGATGGGGCGCACGAGCACCCCACCCAGGCCCTGCTCGACGCATTCACTCTGCGGCAGGCGAAGGGCCGCATCGCCGGGCTCAAGGTCGCGATCGTGGGCGACATCCTCCACTCGCGGGTCGCGCGGTCGAACCTGCATCTGCTTTCAAAAATGGGAGCGCACGTCACCCTCTGCGCGCCGCCCACGCTGCTCCCTCAGGCCTTTTCTTCACTCGCCACCCTGAGCTGGCGCATCGATGAAGCCATCGAAGACGCGGATGTGGTCATGATGCTCCGCCTTCAGCAGGAGCGCATGACCAGCGCCTTCATTTCCACCGCGCGCGAGTACCACGCCCAGTACGGCCTCACCCTCTCGAGGCTCAAAAGGGCCAAGAGCGACGTGGTGGTGCTGCATCCGGGGCCCATGAACCGAGGAGTCGAAATCGCGAGCGAGGTGGCCGACTCGAAGGCCTCGCTGATCCTCGACCAGGTGACGAACGGAGTGGCGGTGCGGATGGCCGTGCTCTATCTCCTGCTCGGCGGCGGCCGCGAGTAACCAGGGACGCCTTCAAGGAACTATGCCTCAATCTCTTTTGATCCGCGGTGGCCGGGTAATAGACCCCGTCTCCCGACTCGACTCGCGGGTGGACGTTCTCATCGAGAACGGACGCATCGCGCAAATCGGTGATGGCCTGAAGGTGAAGGCCGCCGAGGTGATCGACGCCATCGGCTGTGTGGTGACCCCGGGCTTCATCGATATCCACACCCACCTCCGGGAGCCGGGGCGCGAGGACAAAGAGACGATCGCAAGCGGCGCCCTGGCCGCGGCCGCAGGCGGCTTCACCGCGGTTTGCGCCATGCCGAACACCACACCGGTGAACGACTCCGCGGCCACCACCCGCTTCATCGTGGAAACCGCGAAGCGCGAGGCGGTGGTGCGGGTGTATCCGATCGGAGCCATCACCCGGGGGTCCGCGGGTGAGGAGCTTTCGGAATACGGGGATCTGAAGGCGGCCGGCTGCATCGCGGTCTCCGAC
The DNA here is from genome assembly GCA_964520805.1 of uncultured Acidobacteriota bacterium. Lineage (GTDB taxonomy): Bacteria > Acidobacteriota > Vicinamibacteria > Fen-336 > JAGNNV01 > JAGNNV01. Next base: position 6,613 of record CAZFQH010000085.1, read on the forward strand.
GACGGTCGGCCGGTGCAGAACGCGCGCGTCATGCGTCGGGCCCTCGAGTACGCACGCACCTTCGGCTTGCCCGTCATCGATCACTGCGAGGATCTCGATCTCTCGAGGGGTGGTGCCATGAACGAGGGACCGGTGTCCGTGGCCCTCGGCATTCCGAGCGCGCCACATGTTTCCGAAACGATCATGGTCGAACGCGATGTCCTGCTCGCGGAATACACGGGTTCCCACGTGCATATCGCCCACATCAGCACTGCGGGGGCGGTGGATGCGGTGCGCCGCGGCAAAGCCCGCGGCGTCCGAGTCACGGCGGAAGCCACCCCTCACCACCTGGTTCTCACGGACGAAGCGGTGCGCGAACACGACTACGACCCGGTCACCAAGATGAACCCGCCACTGCGATCCGAAGAGGATCGTAAGGCGGTGATCGCGGGCCTTCTGGACGGCACCATCGACGCTATCGCCACCGACCACGCTCCGCACACCACCGAGGAGAAGGTCTGCGAGTTCGATTGCGCCGCCTTCGGCATCGTGGGCCTCGAGACCGCGTTCGCTCTGTGTCATGACGGCCTCGTAAAGACCGGTGCCATTGATCTGGTGCGCCTCGTTCAGTTGCTGACCCTCGGTCCGGCCCGTGCCCTGGGACTGCCGGGCGGCACTCTGGAGAAAGGCCAGCCCGCGGACATCACGATCTTCGACCCGAACGAAGTGCGAACCGTGAAGCCGGAGTCGTTTCGGAGCAAGAGCCGGAACTCACCCTTCGTCTCGCGCGTCCTCACGGGCTGGCCGGTGGCTACGCTGGTCGAGGGCGTGGTGGTGTTCCGATCACGATAGAACGATCCGCCGTTCCGATGCGGAAAGGGCAGGCACGAGGCCTGCCCCTACATTCGGCTGGCGCGCCCGCCAGATTTCGACATCCGATCATGTGGACGCTTCGGTTTGGGTGCCCCGCGACATTTCGAGATCCGAAATGTGGCCGCCTCGGTTTGGGTGCCCCGCGACATTTCGAGATCCGAAATGTAGGGGCACCCCTTGTGGGTGCCCTATCACCGCCCTCGGAAAGGCCAGGCACGAGGCCTGCCCCTACTCTCAGGCGCCGGCGACGGTGATCTTGTTCATCTGAATCGGAGTCTGTGGGCGGTCACCGGCACCCGTTTGGGTCGACCCGATTTTGTTGACCACATCCATCCCCACCGTGACGCGGCCGAAGACCGGGTGCTTCGAAGCGCCGGGGCTGAAGAAATCGAGGTAGCCGTTGTGGACGGTGTTGATGAAGAACTGGCAGGAGCCGCTGTTGGGCTGACCGCTGTTCGCCATCGACAGGGTCCCGGGCTCATTCGAAATGCGCGCATTCGCGGGATGCTCGTCCTGAACACGGCCATGCGGAGAGTCGCCCGTGCCCGCGCGGCGGCTCTGGGGATCCTTGCTGTGAGGGCAGCCAAACTGGATCATGAAGTTCGGGATCACGCGGTGGAAATGAAGGCCGTCGTAGAAGCCCTCCTTGGCGAGCTTGATGAAGTTGCCCGCAGTGATGGGCATGACGTCGCTGAAGATCTCGGCGGTAAAACTGCCGAGGGAGGTATCGAAGGTCGCAGTGGGATTGGCCATGGTATTGGGTCCTTGATGAAAGGTTGAGAAGCGGTCAGGCCGAAGGCGCTGGAGGAGCCGCTTCGGGTTTTAACGGTTGAGTGAGGCCGAGAGAAACCAGCCACATCAGGAACAATGTGCCGGCCGAAACGAGCGGGGGCCAGGCGGGATTGCGGTCATACATGAATCCGCCCACCAGCGGGCCGATGATATTACCAAGCGACATGGCGCTTTGATTGATGCCGATGATGCGGCCGCGGGCCACGTCCGGCGCGTGAAAGGTCAGAAGTGCGGCCGCCGAGGGCATGGCGATGCCACCCCCTATGCCCGCCATGGCCGAACCGGCGACCGCCGGGTACACGCGCGGAAAAAAGGCCATCATCGCGTTGCCGATAACGCGCATGAGTCCCCCGACCATCACTGCTTTTGCCTCACCGATTCTCTTCACAACCGGCCCGATGACGAGGGCCTGGGTCGCCACCGTCACCAGGCCCATGAAGATGAACACGACACCGGTGGCGCGTTGGACGTTCTCGATGGTCCATCCAGGGAGAACCACCTTGTCGACCCACAGGATGAACACCGAATTGAACGCGAACACCGCGATCTGCCCGAGCAATCCGATGGCCAGCAGCCGGGCGATCTGTGGGTGGCGCACGATGTCGCCGGTTGATCGCTCGGGCACGCGGGTGAGCCCTAGGCGCTTCTCGGGCGGCAGTGATTCCTTCAGCAGGAAGATGGAGAGCAGGATCGTGCAGCCGGAGGCGAACGCGGCACAGGCAAAGGTCAGGCGCGGACCGTAGGCGGCGGACATGAACGCTCCAAACGCTGGGCCGATGATGAAGCCAAGACCGAAAGCGGCGATCACGAGCCCGATGCTTTTCGCCCGCTGTTCCGGCGGGGTGATGTCGGCGAGGTAGGCCTGCGCCACCGAGATGTTTCCACCGGTAAGCCCGTCGATGAGGCGCGCCACCACGAGATAAATGGGCGAGAGGGCGAGCGAGGTGAGGATCGCCCCGGTGAGCGTCCCGAACTGCGAAGCGATCAGAACCGGCCGCCGGCCTACGCGGTCGGAGAGTCGCCCGAGTAGGGGGGCACCCACGAACTGAGCGGCGAAGAAGAGGCTGGTGAGTCCCGCGATCTCGATGCCGGACAGCCTGAAGAAGCTCTCGGCGTACACCGGCAGCACCGGAATGGTGATGCCCAGCCCGATCACATCGACGAAAACGATCAAGAATATCGGGAACTTGGGGGAACGGAAGAAGCGGGTCATCGACAGAACTGCCGAGGTTACTGTGTCTCCCTTGGTTTCTGGAGATTCAGCGACCAGTCATAGTCCGTGAACTCGATGCGGAGCCTGGAGTCGGCGAAGGCGTTCTTCTCTCCTGCGCCATCGAAATAGGGGGCCACGAACTTCAGGATATTGGCATCGGTCTTTCCGAAATCCTCCCGGAACCAGTCGAAAATCGGAGAGAGGTAGATGACGCTGTTGCCCAAGTCGAGCCGGTTCTCGGTTTGACGCTCGCGTAGGAAAACCCGGGTCTGATCCTGAAGCTGCCGGTCGAGACCCGCCCCTTCAAACGCCTCGGGGCGAAGCGGGGGGCACGACATGGCCGCGCAGACGAGGGCCATGTGGATTCTCGGCTCCTTGAACTCGACCCGGATGATTTTGTGTTCGACTTCGTCGAGAGTGAGCGTTCGTCCGGCGGCCCGCACGATCTCTTCTTTCCACGGACCCTTGCCCTTCACCACGCCGAGGAACATGTTGATGTTCCGGATCGACTCTCGCTCCTTGTGCTTGTTGATCAGTTCGATCGTGTAGGCGTTATAGACGTTGATCCAGAAAGCCAGGCGATCGGCCATCGACATCGAGCCGATGCGGGCCGCGGCGAGAGTCTGAAGATAACCGGGAAACTCCGGAGACTTCGCGAAGGCATCGTAGTCCACAAGACCGTGGCGGACATGCTGCTTGAGCATCGCGGTGAACGGCGCGTGCATCGAGGGGGCGGGGGCGGCCGGCGCTTGGACGGCAGGGGCCGTGAGCGAAACCGAAACGGCCAGCAGCAGGGATTGCAGGATCATCGCTGTATCCTACGATTCCCACCCGCGTTTCGCGGTTACCGATGACTACGCATCCTCCCGCCCAGATCGGCCGCTACCGGATCGAACGCGAGCTTGGCCGCGGCACGATGGGTGTCGTGTATGAGGCCCGGGACAACACCCTCGGGCGCACCGTGGCGCTCAAGACCTTCGGGGCCATGGCCGCGATCGCCCCCCACGAGCGCGAAGCGTTCGAACAGCGTTTTCTCTCCGAAGCGCGCATTTCCGCGGCCCTCGATGACGAGAACGTGGTGGGGGTCTACGATGTCGGCCGCGACTTCGAGACCGGCCTGCTCTTCATGGCCCTCGAATTCGTGCGCGGCCAGACCCTGGCGGACGTGCTCGCCCGCGGCCCCATGCCCTGGGAGGAGGCGTCACGGATCGTGGCCAAGGTCGCACGCGCGCTGCAGACCGCCCACTCTCACCACATCGTTCACCGCGATATCAAGCCCGCGAACATCATGTTGACCGAGGCGGGCGAACCCAAGATCATGGATTTTGGGATCGCGAAAGCGAGCGCGTCGCAACTGACGGTAGCTGGACAGGTGTTCGGAACGCCGGCCTACATGTCGCCGGAGCAGGCGTCGGGCGAGGAAGTGGACGGGCGTTCCGACATCTTTTCCCTGGGGTGCGTTCTCTACGAGCTGGTCACCAACGTACGGCCGTTCGAGGGCGCCACCATGGCTGCCACCCTCACGCGCATCCTGCGCGACGATCCTTCGCCCGCTTCCAGCATCGCCAAAGTCCCAAGAGGTCTCGACGCGATCATCTCCCGGGCCCTTCGCAAGAAGCGGGAAATCCGATACGACTCCGCGGCCCACATGGTCGACGACCTCGACCGCCTCCTCGAGGGAAAGCCGCCGATGCACGCCACGAATCTCGGCCCCCTCGAGACATTGGAACCGCCCGGAACGACGAAGGCCTCCAGACCGAGAAATTCAACGTCGAATGTCCGGCTTCCGACCTACCCAAAGGGCCCGACGGCGCGGTCCACTCCCGCGGAGGCACGGGACCCCGAGACCGACGCCGCGGAGAAGAAGGCTCCGACGGCCCTGATCATTGGGGGTGCGGTCGCGCTGATGGCACTCGGCGGCGCCTTCTTCATGAGCCGCAAGGCGGAGGTCGCCCCGCCCCCTGCCGTCGCCACGACGGCAGGGGGCGGGGCGACCTCCGC
>CAZFQH010000086.1:0-10753 GCA_964520805.1 uncultured Acidobacteriota bacterium
GTGTGGTCGTTCTCGGTCTTGGCAAGGTCGGCAGCCTGGTGGGCACTTTGCTCAACGACAGCGGCTTCAAGGTCACCGGACTCGATGCCGTGCCGCGCGCCGGCTTGCCGTTTGCGGCGCACGTGGTGAACCTTGCGGACTCCGCAGCCCTGCGGTCCTTCCTGAAGTCGGCCGATGCGGTGGTGAGCTGCCTTCCTTTTCACCTCAACATCGCCCTTTCGAAGGAGGCCCATAATGCTGGCATCCACTACTTCGATCTGACCGAGGATGTGGCGACGACGGAGCGGATCCGCGAGCTGGCGCAAACGAGCCAGGGCCTGATGGCGCCCCAATGTGGGCTCGCCCCGGGATTCATTGGCATCGTGGGGGCGGATCTCGCGAAGAGATTTGACCGGCTTCGCAGCATTGAACTGAAAGTGGGAGCCCTCCCGAAGCACCCCCGTGGAAAGCTGGGCTATGCGTTCAACTGGAGCCCCGAAGGCGTCATCAACGAGTACATCAACGATTGCGAAGTGATCCGCATGGGGCGCCGCCAGATGGTACCGGCCCTCGAGGGTTATGAGGTGGTGGTGATCCACGGCGTGCAACTCGAAGCCGCGACCACGTCGGGTGGCCTCGGCACCATGTGCGAAACCTACGAGGGCAAGGTCGAGACGCTCCACTACAAGACCATGCGTTACCTCGGCCACTTTGAACAGGTGAAGTTCCTGTTTCAGGAATTGCGGATGCAGGAGGATCGGGAACTCCTGGGCCGTGTCCTGAAGAATGCCCTGCCCCCGGTTGCCGAGGATTACGTGTTTGTTCACGCCGCGGTCGAGGGCTATCGCGGTGACCAGTTGTCCCGCGAGGAATTCGTACGTTCCTATCCGCAGATGCAGGTGGCGGGGCAGGAGTGGCGCGCGATCAGCTGGACCACCGCCGCGAGCCTTTGCGCGGTGATCGAATTGGTACGCGACGGCGTTCTGCCGCGGCAAGGCTTCCTGAAACAGGAAGCGATCCCGCTCGACGCCTTCCTTAAAACCAGGAACGGAGCCCATTACCTGAAGCACGATCGCGCCTGAGGCTCGCTACAGACGACCGGCCTGGAAAGGAAGTGGTCAGTCCCTTTCCGGGATGGCTCGTTTGTCTGGTTGACTTGACCAGAGCGAATCGCTAGCTGCTCGTGTTCTTTCCGAGGACGTCTCGGAGTTCTTCCGAGTCCCACGCGTGGTCGGCGGAGCCAGGCTCGCGGCCGCGGTCGGAGGCGAGGAGTTGTTCCTGCAGGGCGATCATCTCGCGCACGTTGCTGATGTAGTTCTTCATGTCGTGGCGGAGCGGGGCCAGTCTCGCGAGGCCGGCTTCGTCGTATTCGCGGAACTGCTGCCCGGCCCGGTGTGCGGTATGGGCGCGCTGGCCGAGCAGCCGGAGGACATCGACCCCGAGGCGAATGCTGGTGTCCAGGTGATCGCGGTAAATGTCTCCCGCACCGAGGTCCATCAGCTCATAGGCGTCGAACCGGTGCCGGGCGCGGACCAGCACCTTCAGACGCGGAAAGTGCTTCTTCGCGGTTTTGAGCACGGCCTGAGTTTCGGCCAGGCCGTCGACCGCGCTGATCAGGATGCGGGCGTCTTCAGCCCCCGCCGAGTGCAGTAGATCCGCGCGGGTGGCGTCCCCGTAATAAACCTTGAAGCCCATGCGGCGCAGGAGATCGACGCGGTCGGAGTCGTTGTCGAGGATCGTGGCTTCGACACCGTTGGCGCGAAGGAAGCGGCCCACGGTGCTGCCGAAGTGCGAGAAGCCCGCGATGATGACGAGATGCTTCTCCTCCACCGCGTCGGGATCACGGTCGGGTCCGCGGACGGTTGCGAGGCGAGGCCGAATCACGCGTTCGTGGAGGAGAACAAGCAGGGGAGTGAGGGCCATGCTGAGTGCGGTCACCGCCATCAGGGTCCCGGTCAGCGCGCTATCCATCAGCCCCAACTGTGCGATGAAGGCTAGAAGAACGAACGCGAACTCGCCGACCTGGGACAGTCCGATCGCGAAGGTCAGGTTCTGGTCCAGGGAAAGTCCCTGCCACTTCCCGAGGGCGAAAAGGATGGCGGCCTTGAGCGCCACTGCACCCAGCGTCAGCAGCGCAACCTGGACGGGTTGTGAGGCGATCAGCTGGAAGTCGATCGATGCACCGACGCCCATGAAGAACAGGCCGAGCAAGAGTCCTTTGAAGGGGTCCAGGTCACTTTCGAGTTCGTGCTTGAACTCGCTGGTTGCGAGAACGATGCCGGCGAGGAAGGTTCCAAGCGCCGGACTGAGGCCCACCTTCTGCATCAGCAGAGCGGTGGCCACGACGATCAGCAAAGCCGAGGCGGTGAATAACTCACGCAGTCGCGTCCTCGCCACCACCCGAAGTGCAGGCACCACGACCACCCTGCCGACCAGAATCACCATCCCGACGGCAAGAAAGACGGCCAGGGTCTGAACCCAGCCGGGTTGGTGTGAGAGGTCGCTGCCGCCGTGGCCTGAGTTAGCGACCGGGGCGGTCGCGAGCAAAGGGAGAAGAGCGAGGATGGGGATCACTGCGATGTCCTGGAAGAGCAACACCGCGAATGACTGCTGACCGGCCGCCGTCCCCATAAGGCCCTTCTCCTTGAGCGATTGCAGCGCGATCGCAGTGGAGGACATGGCGAGGGCGATGCCGGCGGCAAGGGCGGTGTTTGGGGCTCCGCCCAGGGCCAGGCCAATCGAAGCACAAGCAAGGGCGGTGATCAGCACCTGGGCGGAGCCAAGGCCTAAAACCTGCCGCCGCATCCGCCAGAACGCCTCTGGTTCAAGTTCCAGGCCGACCAGGAACAACATCATCACCACGCCGAACTCGGCGAAGTGCATGATGTCCTTGCCCTCCTCGCCGATGAATCCGAGGAGGAAGGGCCCGATAACGATACCCGCGGTGAGATAGCCGAGGACCGAACCCATGCCCAGCTTCTTGGCCACCGGAACGCAGACCACCGCCGCCGTGAGGTAAACGACGGCTTGAACGAGGAGATCGCTCATTGGTGGCCTTACTCGACGGCCTGGTTCAGTAGCCGTAGCGACTGGAGAGCTTCCACGCGGAGGCTCCCGTCCGCAAGACCTTCCAGCAAGTGCGCATATTGCGATCCGGCGGCCGCAAGCTCGGCATCTGTTTTTCGATGCGTCCCGTGGACCGCGAACGGTGGCAGCCAGTTCATTCCGCAAAGCGTCATGGTGCGCTGAAGCGGCCGCAGGAATTCCGCCAGGGTGGCACCGTGGAAGCCGTCGAGCTGATACGCCGCTTCCGGTCCGCCGGTGGTGAGCACATGAAACGCCGTCTTGCCCTTGAGGGTCGTACCTCCGGGTCCGTAGGCCCAGCCGAAGGAAAGCACGAGGTCGATCCACTGCTTGACCAGCGGAGGTGCGGAATACCAGTAGAGGGGGTGGTGGAAGACCAGGACGTCGTGAGCGAGAAGGGCCTCTTGCTCGGCGGCGATGTTCACGTTGAAGTCGGGATACAACTCATAGAGATCCCGGACCGTGATGTCACCGTCGCGCGGCAGATGGCGGAGAAGAATGCGGTTGCTCCTCGACTTCTCTAACCGGGGATGTGCGAATAGAACCAGAACCTTGGACATTCGGTGGGTCCGGGGAGTGTATCGCCCCGGGGGCCCTCTTCGCGAGGGTTCGCCATCCCGCCTTGTGCCCGACCCGCAGCAGCGAATAACCTTGCCGGTTATGGCAGTCAACGTATCGGATCTCAAACGCGGCGACATTCTTGAAATCGACGGCGACCCCTGGCAGGTGGGCGAGGTGCAGAGCCAGACCCCCTCGGCCCGCGGCGCGTCGATGCTGATCAAGACCAAGATCAAGAATCTGCGCACGGGCCAGAGCCAGGCCAAGACCTGGCGGGGCGGTGATCTGGAGAAAAGCGCCGAAGTGGACTACCGCAACGCCCAGTTTCTCTATAAGGAAGGCGGGGACTTCGTCTTCATGGACCTTGCGTCCTATGAGCAATTCACGCTGGATGCCGAGCGCGTCGGCGATGCCGCGGGCTTCATGCTGGAGAATCTCGAGGTACGGACGACCCTCTTTCAGGACCGCGTGATTGCTCTCATTCTCCCCATCTCGGTGGATCTGACGGTTACGGACACTGCACCCGCCATCAAGGGCGCGACCGCTCAGGCCCAGCTCAAGCCCGCGATCACGGAGACCGGTGCACAGGTGATGGTGCCGTCGTATGTCGAAACCGGCGAGAAGATTCGCGTGGACACCCGCGACGGGCGGTTCCTCGAGCGATCCAAGTAGACGGCTGATCAGCCGAAGAGGGTGCTAAAGAGTGCCTTCAGCCAGCGGATGATTCGCTGAATCAGGCTTAACCGGCGCGACTCGTGCTCGGTGAAGGGCTTGGGAACGAAAACCCACATCTCTCCGTCGCGAGGCGCCTTGGCGGCGCTCGCCGAATCGGGTTTTTCCGGGAGCGGTTCGGACGACGCGTCTTGTTGTTCTACAAGGGTCGGTTCGTCTTTGACGGCTTCGGGGCTTTCGGGCCGGTCGTCGGTCGGGGCGGCCGGGACCGTCGCGGGCCTCGCATCCCCGGGTGCGGTCGAGAAGGCGGGCGGCGCAGCGTCGACAGCAGGCCGGAGAGGAGTTGCCTGAGGAGGGGCCTCAGGCTCCCACTCAAAAGACTTCTCGGTCGTCGGGACGGTGGCATCCTCGGTATCGGGACTGGGTGCAGGCTCGCCGGAGAGCCCGCTTGGCGAAAGGGGGGTATTAGGTTCCGGGGTGGTGGCCGCCTCGGCTGCGGCGGGCGATTCAACAGGAACAGGCCCGGTGGGGGTCGTGGAGAGTGCCGCTACCTCTGAAACGGATTCGGCCCGGATCTCGGTCGGGGCTTCAACCGCAACCTCAGGCTCGCTTTTCGTCTCCGCATCCGCGACCTCGGCATCCTCGATTCCTGCGCGGGTCGAGACCTCGGGAATGGACGACCTCGAACGCAGAGCCGCCCACGGTGTCTTGACCCGACGCGCCGGTGCGGGCTCTGGAAGTTCGGTGGCTTTGGGCCCTGGGATCAGAACCAACGACGTCGCGGCCTCGGCCGCAGCCTCGGCCTCGGTTACGACCGGAAGGGGCGCGGGCCTGGAGGGATCGCCGCCCGGTGCTTCGTCCACCGAAGCCCCTGCCCCTTGAGGAGCAGCAATGAGGCCCCGCGATAGTAGTGAAAGACGACCGACCGCCCACATTGGCTCTTGAGTTCGATTCCTTGTTTGGCCGCTCTCGGACGGCGCTTTCAGATGACGAAAACGTAAGCCTACTTCGGCGAGCCGACGATCGCGATCTGATCGCCCCTAGGACTGATGGCAAGACGAGTGAGGTCCTTCAGGCCGAGGGCATCGAAGTCGGCGATCTCTCTCCACTCCGCGTCCACTCCAGGCTTCAGCGCGAGGACTTTGGCTCCCGCGGACATCACCAGGGTGCCGTCGTTCAGCCACGCGTAGTCCTCCCGTCCCTTCGGAGCGCGGACGATGTCTTTCACGGCACCCGTGGCATCGACTTCCTTGATCGTCCACTCCTCGGCGCTGATCTTGTGCAGGAAACTCGCGGCGGCGCGGCCGGGTATTTTCTGAATCGAGCGACCAATGTTGGAGGCGATCACCTTCGACTCCTCGGTGGCGAGGTCGATGAGTTGGAGGGTAGCCGGGTTCCCCAAAACAAACGACGCCACGACGTGGGGCTCGGGGAAGGCGAAGTAGCCGATGGGGCGAGTGGTGGCGATCAGAAGATCATCGGCCTTGCCCTTCGCGGGGTCCATCCGCCAAAGGCGCTGAACTCCGTCCAACTCCACGCGGATGACGCCGTAGCCGCGACCGTCGGGCATAGGGGTCGCGGAGTACTCGCTCTCGGCGGTCTCCTTGACGGGAGTGATCTTTCCGCTGGCAAGGTCGTACCGGTGGATATCGGTCCGCGACCCGCCATCGGCCCGAGTGAAGACAATGCCGCGACCATCGGTCTCGAACTTGGGCTGATTGTCGTAGCCCGGGTGGTTGGAGATGTTTTTGGGCGCTCCGATCTTCAAGGTAGCACCCGTTCCACTAACCGGAGCCAGGTAGACCTCGTTCTCGCTCAGCCCAGAGACGGGAGCCGAAGGAGGTCCGGCATTCCACCACCACTGGGTCTGGCGGGGCGTCTTTACGGGCCAGAGCTTGTCGAGGGTCTCACCGTCGAACAATTCGCCGTTCTTCATCACGAAGCGCACCGCGGCCGAGTTGCGAATGTTATCGAGCGGGTTTTGGTCGAGGATCACGAGGTCCGCGAGCTTCAGGGCCTCCACACTTCCGAGGTCCTGGGCATAGCCAATCGCCTCGGCCCCATGCAGGGTGGCCGCGCGGAGCGTTTCCATCGGCGTGAATCCGCCGGCGGCGAGCGCCCACATCTCCCAGTGAACCTGAATGCCCTGAAGCTGGCCGTGACCGCCGATGCCCACACGCCCGCCGGCGCGAACGATCTTGGCCGCCTCCGCGGCGAGTTTCTTGAAGACGTGTTCATCCTCCGCGAACCAGGGACGTCGCTTGGCCTTGGATTCGAGGACCCCGGTGGGGAAGAAGCGACGGAGCTTCGGATCGTTCCAGACGTCGTTGGTGGCATAGAAGAAGTTCTCGGCCCAGGGGCCGCCGTAAGCCACGAGAAGGGTCGGCGTGTAGGTGATGCCTGACTTTGCGAAGACCTCGACCATGTCCTTGTACAGGGGCACGATGGGCAGCGAGTGTTCGGTGCCGGAGAAACCATCCACGGCGTGCGTGAAGTTGAGTCTCAGGTCGAGCGAACCCTCGGTGGTTGGCATGATCCGGTGTTCCTTGCTCGCCTCGATCATCCACTGCCGCTGCTTCCGATTGCCCACGGTGTACGACTTCAGGGTGTTCGTACGGTAGTACTTCGAGTACTTCTCCACCACACTCTTAGCCCCCTGCTGTGACTGGAAGTCGGCATTCGCGAAGACGCCAGGGCCGGTGTTGAAGGCCCGCGGTCCCACCATCAGGCCGGCGTCGATCATGTCCTGGTATGCGAACACATCGTTGGAGGCGGTCTGAGGGTCGCGCCCGGTGGTAACGCCATAGGCGAGGTTCGCGCTGAAGGTCCACGCGTCGAGGTCGAGCACTCGGCGGCGCACCTCGGTCCAGTGCGCGTGGACGTCCACGAGGCCCGGAATGATGGTCTTGCCCGCGAGGTTCAACACTCGGGTGTTCGCGGGAACGTTCGCGGATCCTGCGGGACCGACGGATTTGATCCGATTGCCCTCGATCACGACATCGGCGGATTCGAGGACCTCGTCCTTGCGGGCCGCGCTCATCGTGATAACGCGGGCGCCTCGGAGGACGATCGTACCTTGGGGGGTGGCGCGGGAAGCTTCGACAACGAAGTCGGTGGTGAGGGCGCCATCCTCGGAGCGTTTCGCGGGAGCCGCGGAGGGCGCGGGACTCGGCTGCGGCGAGGCCGTCGGGCTCGCGGCCGGGCCAGGCTCGGCGGATTTCTCCGCTTCGCCGAACGTGACGGCGGACAGACTCTTGCGGAAGAGAGTGGCGCCGAGCGTCCAGGCCACGGTCTTCCCGTTGTCCATGAAGAAGAACTCATCGACGCCGATGTCCGTCATCTTTGCCACGGGCACACTCGGAGAGGAGACATTGAGGGTCGCCGTCTCGCCCGAGGCCGGAGGAGTGGGCATCACGAAGAGCTGGGTGGAGACCGCGGCGAGGACATGTTTGCCATCGGGGGACAGGCGCACTTCGGCGGCGGGCACCGGTTCGGGCGCGTTGGTTCGGCCCACCACCTTGAGGTGAGTCCGACGATCCGTGCCGTCCAGACGGACGGAGAAAAGGCCGTCGCGCGAATGGACGTACACGCGATCCGCTTCAGGTCCGAAATGGGGCCGGCCGAAGCCACGAGCGGGGAGAATCGACTTCACTTCCCCGGTGCTCATGGAGATCGTGACCAGTTCGAGGCCGGCGGGCTCGGAGCCGCCCCATTCGGTTTCAATCTCCTGTCGCGATTGCCAAGGCGCGCGCAAGGCCACGATCAGATCGCCTGAAGGTGCTACCGCCGGATCCCGGTAGAACGCGGCCGCCCTGGTGATCGCGACGGGAGCGGCGAGACCATCCACGGGAGCTTTCATCACGTGGCCGCCTTCGCTCGACCAGGTCACATAGACGATGGATTTGCCGTCCTTGGTCCACGCGGGAAGGTACTCAAAAGCACTTTGCGCGGTCAGGCGCTTCGGTGCTCCTCCCGTGACCGGAGCGGTATGGAGGCGTCCGAAAGCTGAGAAAGCCACGCGCGTGCCATCCGGGGAGACGGCGGCGCCCTGGATGAGCCGTGCTCGAACCCTGCCCTGCTCGATCCTGGCCGGGAAGTCGAGCAACGGGCCGATGTCGAGGGCCACGCTCGCCTTGAAGGGAATGGCCGTGTCGGCGCCGGTGGCGATCGAGATTCGATGGATCTTCCCGCCGTACGAGGCGATCACGTCCTTGCCGTCCGGGGAAATTGCCATCCCGGGCAGGAGGTCTCGGGTGAATCTCGACTCCTGGTCGTCGCGCTGCACGGGGTACTTGAGCCACCGGTCTTCACCGCTGGTCAAATCACGGACTCGCAATCCAGTCTGGGTGTTGAAGCGAGTCCCGTAAACGAGAGTGCGGCCATCGGGAGAAAGCGTCGGCCGGAAAGCGCTTCCGTTCGCCTGAGTAAGCACATCCTCGTCTCCCGTGCGGCGATCCCGGCGCGCGATCTGCCAGAGAGGGAAGTTGACGTTATAGGCGAAGCCGCCGCGTTTGGTGGCGTAGTAGAAATACCGGCCGTCGCGGGATACCGCAGCACCGAGCGCGTTGTGTTGTTCGGCGGGTGTCGTCTCGGGTTTGGCTTTCGCTTTGGTTATCTGGATCCCCGAGCCACCGCGGGTGTCGTACACCCAGAGTTCGAAGGTGCGGAGTCCGGGCACGTTTCGCGAAACCACCACGCCCTGGCCGTCCTCAGTCCAGGCCGGCGAGGCGAAGGAGGCTTGCTTTTCCTTGGTCAAAGCCTTGGCCCCGGTTCCGTCGGCTTTCATGATCCACAGATTCTCCGCACCGTCGCGATCCGAGACAAACGCGATCTGCGAGCCGTCAGGTGAATAACGCGGCTGCGCATCGAACGCCATGCCGGTGGTGAGCGCTTTCGCGTCTCCGCCCGCGATGGGCAGGGTGTAGAGGTCGCCCGCGAGCTCAAAGGCGATCGTCCTGCCGTCGGGGGCTACGTCGAGCGACACCCACGTGCCTTCGTCGGTCTCGAACGCGATTTTCCGCTCGGGCTTGAGCGTGAGGCCGCCCTTGTCCGCGGCACCGCCCGGACTCTTCTCCTGGGCTCCCTCCGAGCCCGGCCCGGTTCCCAAGACGAGACTCGCGATCAGACCGGTGACAATGAGACGGCGTTGAAGGCGTGCTTTCGCCATGGGTGAATCTCCTGGAAGGTAGTGCCGAGCCGCAGACTCGGCCGAATGAAAGTGAGTGGAGGATAACGGAACCTCGCCGACGTGAACGGCATCCCTACGGGTGCCTTTCCCGGGCGCTCTATTCAGTTCGAAGCATGACCGCGGGGTCGGCACGGGCCGCATCCCGTGCGGGCAGGAATGTGGCCAGGGCCGGCAACGCCATCCTGACCGCGCCTGAGGCCACGAGGACCAACGGATCGGCGGGTGAGGTTCCGAAGAGAAGTGCTTTCGCGCCACGTCCGGCGAAGACCGCCGCCACCCCGCCGAGCCCCATGCCGGCAGCCGCGATCCCGAGGGCCTCGCGCATGACCATGGCCCGCATTGCGTTGGGACGAGCACCGATGGCCAGACGAATGGCCATTTCCCGACGTCTCTCGGCGATCGCGTGCGCGAAAGCCGCGAACATTCCGATCGCGGAGATCACCAGAGCGAGGGCGCTGAAAAGGCCGAGCAGCCGCGTCCCCATGGTCCAGGGCCGCATCTGACGCTCGAACAACTCGGTGTACGACCGCACGCGCAGGTAGGGCAGGTGGGCGCTTTGCGCGACGACGGCGCGGCGAATCGCCATGGCCACGCTTTCGTCGGACGCGTCGGCGATTGCCTCTACCCTGACCAGCAGCCCCCGGATCCTCGTGGGGTCGGAAACGAACGGCGGCGTCGGATTCTGCGAGAACGGAACCAGGTACTGCATGAGCCGGTCTTCTCCATCGAAGGGCAGGACTGACCTCTGCAGCACGTCGCGGAAGACGCCGACGACTTCGCGACAGGGCACCTTGTCCGAGGGCATGGGCGGGCCGGAAGAGGGATCGAAGGTCTCGGGATCGAAGTCAGAATCGAATCCGATTCGGATGCACTTTCCCAAAGCACCCTCGCCCGGCCACACCCCGCGCGCCATCGTCTGATTCACCAGCACCACGGGCGCTCCGCGGTCATAGTCGTTGCGGAAGCCGCGGCCCTCCACGACGGCAATCCCCAGTATCCCCGGCAGTTCGGGGGTGGCGGCGGTGCGGAAGGGAAGCTGTTGCCCGACTGAAGGAGGCAGGTCCCGACCGGGCACGCCGATGGGCGGCACGTTGAAACCAGCGAACGGAACGGAATCGATTGTCGTGGCTTGCTCGATTCCCGGAAGTTGTCGGACTCGAGCCAAAGCCTCGATGAAGAGCGCGCCCTGTCCATCGAGTTGGGCCGACGTTGGCTCGAAGTCGACAACCAGGACGCGGTCGAGCTCCATGCCAAAGTCCTGAGCACGCAGAT
>CAZFQH010000086.1:10763-11420 GCA_964520805.1 uncultured Acidobacteriota bacterium
GTACAAGCTCGACCCGAACAGGCCGGCTCCCGCGAGGAGAAACACCGCCAAGCTGGCCTGAACCAGAAGCAGGGGCCTCATGGCTCGATTCCTGGGTGTCGTGCTCGGAGACCCTGGACCGAGCGGAGCAGCGGCTCCATCCGAGTGCCGCTGCGCGGCGTGCCCCAGGAATGCCACGCCCATCGTGAAGAGTCCGGCAAGTCCGGCGGTTACCAGGAAGACCGGCCCGCCACCCCCTGCTCGCACGTCGGGGAACAGAACCGCACGCAAGGCATCATCCATCCATGCGGCCAGGGTTACCGACAGAAGAGTGTTGCTGCGTTTCTCTGGAAGGCCGCGGTCGACGCGAGTGCTGCTGAGCCCTGTCGGACGGCCTGGAACGCGACATACGAGGTGGACGTCAGGTAGGACCGTGGGCTTGTTTCTCCCGGGGGGCCGAAGCTGAGGGTGAACACACGATCGGGTTCGGCCACCCGAGCGGGCGCGCTTAGCAGCGCTCGATGCATGAGTCCGAACACCGCTAGGTTGAGACCGATCGCCACCGACAGTGTCGCGATGGCGCCGCCCGTCAGCAGGGGCATTCGCCTCAAGGAGCGAACCGCGGTGGTCACGGCGTTCAGGACTTGGGACATGCGCTTCCGTATCCAAGTCCTGTGC
>CAZFQH010000087.1:0-3462 GCA_964520805.1 uncultured Acidobacteriota bacterium
CGCCGAACCCGGCGGCCGGCTCCGCGTCATGAACGTCAGCGGCGGGAGCGCTTCCGCCATGTCCCTGCGTTCTCTCAGCCAGTGGTGTCTCGCGCGTTTTGGCGACCATGTTGTCGAGAGCGATCCCACTCCGCGTGCCTTCGATATCCCCTGGATGATTCTCGACTCCCGGCAGGCCGAATCGGCCTGGGGCTTCCGGCCGGAGTATTCCCTCACCCGGATCCTCGAGGAGATCGCGACTCACGCCGAAGCTCATCCGGACTGGCTGGATTTGTCCGCGTCATGAGTCTCTGGCACGGATGAAACCACCCAAAGGCCCCGACCCAAGCCTTCCCAAGCTCACCCGGCTGTCCGTCGTCATTCCCGCCCGGAACGAAGAGGGCTGTATCGCCTCGACGGTCGAGCACCTGCATCTGGAGCTCCGGCTCCGAAACATCGCGCACGAGATCGTGGTTGTCGACGACGGCAGCACTGATGGGACGTGGCCGATTCTTCAGGGCCTGAAGGCCCACATCGCGGAGCTTTCCCCCACCCAGAACCTCGGGCTTCACGGTTTCGGGCGAGCCATCATTCACGGCCTGAACCAGATCACCGGCGACGCGGTGGTCATCATGATGGCCGACGAAAGTGATGACGCGCGCGACGCCGTGCGCTATTTCAACGTCCTCAACGAAGGCTGGGAATGCGCTTTCGGCAGTCGCTTCGTCCCGGGCGGTGGGGTCATCGACTACCCGTGGTTCAAGCTTCGAATGAACCGTTGGGCGAACCTCTTCATCCGGCTCCTCTTCGGCATTCAGCTCAACGACACCACGAACGCGTTCAAGGCCTATAGGCGGACGGTCATCGAGGGACTGAGGCCGCTTATCGCCCCCCATTTCAACCTGACCGTCGAGTTGCCGCTGAAGGCGATGGTGCGCGGCTATTCCTGGACCGTCCTCCCCATCACCTGGCGCAATCGTCGCACCGGCGAAGCGAAACTGAAGCTCAAGGAAATGGGAAGCCGGTATCTCTTCATCGTCCTCTACATCTGGCTCGAGAAGTACTTCACCGCGGACGACTATCGCAGGCGATAACGCCGCTCAGTCATGGACCTCCGGTACGCCCGTGGCCTCGGCCTCGGGAGAGTCGCTCTCCTGGCCTTGACCCGGGATTCCGACCGGCTCCGTGGGGGGCGTGTAGTCGGGAATGATCCGTCCGAGACACTGAATAAGACCGGCGCGATCGCCGCGACAGGCGAGCTCCGCAAGTTCCGCAACTCTTTCGTCGAGGTCCGCAGGGGGCGGCGCGCTTCCCACCGAAACGATGCCGTCCCGAACCGAACGGCTACGTTTTTCTTCCTCGTCGCTCATCAGGCTTTCTGTAAGTTTTTCGCCAGGCCGAAGTCCCGTATAAACGATGGCAATCTCACGCTCCGGCACGTAACCCGCGAGAGAGATCATGACCCGGGCGATATCGAGGATCCGGATCTGCTCGCCCATCTGCAGGACCAACAGATCGCCCTCGGAACCGAGGCCGGCCAGAAGAGTGAGACCAACCGCCTCGCGAATGGTCATCAGGAAGCGCCGGCAATCCGGATCGGTGATGGTGACCGGGCCTCCTTTCGCGATCTGGGACTTGAAGAGGGGAACCACACTGCCCGCACTGCCGAGGACGTTGCCGAAACGGACCACCGCAAAAGTGGTTGACGAACCGTTGGCGTGAAGGCGCACCAGCATCTCCGCGATTCGCTTGGTGGCTCCCATCACGCTGGAAGGGCTCACCGCCTTGTCGGTCGAGATCAGAACGAATCGCTCGGCCCCCACCTGGTCGGCCATCCGGATCACGTTGCGGCAACCGAGCACGTTGTTCTTGACCGCTTCCTCGGGGTTCCGCTCCATCAAGGGGACGTGCTTGTGCGCGGCGGCGTGGAGAATCACGTGGGGCCGATACTCAAGCCCCAACTGGATCACGCGCTGGGCGTCACGGATATCGACCACCTCGGGGACCACGTCTAGTTCGGGATGAATCCTCTGCAGATGGCGGACCAGGAAGTAGAGACCGTTTTCGTTGATATCGGCCAGCACCAGCCGAGAGGGCTCCATCGTGGCGAGCTGCCGGGCGATTTCGCTGCCAATGGACCCGGCCGCGCCCGTTACGAGGAAACGCCGGCCCCGCACGTGCCTGCGAGTCTCTTCGAGATCGAACCGAATGGGGGTCCGAGGGAGGAGGTGCTCGGGAGCCAGGTCCTCCATCATCGAGACGCCGATGCGGTCGTTCAGGTACGCGAAGGAAACCGGCAGGGTCTTGTAGCTGAGCTTGAAGTCCGAGCAGGAATCGAGGATCTTCCGCAGGCGCTCGGGACTCAATCGGGGAACCGCGAAGAGCAGCTGCTCGACGCCCCAGCGTTCGACGAGCGCCGGGAGATCGTCGAGCCGGCCAAGCACCATCTGACCGCCGATCGTGGCCCCCTGCTTCATCGGCTCGTCGTCCACGAAACCGATGACCCGGTAGCTGTGTTCATCCGACCGCTGAAGGTCCCGAAGCAACAGGTCACCGGCGCTCCCTGCTCCCACGATGAGTGTTTTCACCCAGCGTCCGGATGGAGGCTTGAGGCCGGTGGCGCCCCATTTCAGGAAAACGCGAAACGAAAAGCGTACCGCGCCGATCAGGGTGGCGGTCAGCAGGAACTCCAGGACGATGACAGAACGCGGCGGTCCGAGCGAAACATCCTCGGCCGCCCGCTGGACGAAGTAGAAGGAAGAGGCGAAGAGCGCGCTCCCGATGAGGGTCGCGTAAACGATGCGCACCCCTTCGTGGAGGCCGGAGAGGCGGAAAGACCAGCGATGGAGCCCGAAACCCAGATGCAACGCGATGCGGATGGCGAGCAGCACCGGCAGGCAGTCGAAAAACTGTCCGACTCGTTCGGAAGGAATGTGACCTTCGAACCGAACGACATAGGCCATGAAGAGCGACAGAGCTATCGCCACCCCGTCGCAGGCCAGGATCAGGGCATAACGATGGACGCCACCCAATCGGCGAAGCCGGCCCAACGGACTTTGGTCTGGGCCCCCGGGCGGGGGAGGGGCTACGACCCCCATCGGCTGTTCAGTCATTCGTCACGGCTTGTTCATAGGTTTTCTTAGGGCCCCGATGGCTTTGCGGAGGGGCGACGTAATGCGCCAGCTCGTAGATTGGCAAATCGTGTTCAGAGTCCGGCGGAGGCCGGCGATCTCGGAAGCCTGATCGGTCGCGGTGCGCGAGATGGCGGCGATCTGTTCCTCCTGGTCGCAGGCGCGCAGATTCAGATTCGCCGATTGCTGGTTCAGAGCTCCAATTTGTCGATCCCGGCTGGCCACCTCCAGCTCGAGGTTGGAAGCGTGTTTTCTCAGATCGACGATCTGCTCAGTGCTGGCCCGCTGGAGGTTTTTGATTTGGGTCTCCCGGTCCGTGACCTCGAGGATCAGGTTGGAAGCGTGTTTTCTC
>CAZFQH010000087.1:3562-11344 GCA_964520805.1 uncultured Acidobacteriota bacterium
CGACGATCTGCTCAGTGCTGGCCCGCTGGAGGTTTTCGATTTGGGCCTCGCGGTCTTCGACTTCGAGGATCAGGTTGGCTGCGTGTTTTTTCAGATCGACGATCTGCTCAGTGCTGGCCCGCTGGAGGTTTTCGATTTGGGTCTCCCGGTCCGTGACCTCGAGGATCAGGTTGGAAGCGTGTTTTCTCAGATCGACGATCTGCTCAGTGCTGGCCCGCTGGAGGTTTTCGATTTGGGCCTCGCGGTCCTTGACCTCGAGGACCAGGTTGGCTGCGTGCAGGCGGTGTTCGGCGATCTGAGCGTCCCGTACCTTCAACTCGCCTTCCAGATTGACGGCGTGCTGCCGCAAATTCGCGATCTGGATGCGGAACTCCCCGGCGGTCTGATTGACGATCTCCAGCCGAGCCTCACGGTCCGCAATCTCGGCCCTCAGATTCTCCGCGTGTTGACGAAGGTCGGCGATGTCCGCGTCGCGCCTGGAAACCTCCAGGGTCAGGTTTTGGGCGTGCTGCTGGAGATCGCGAGCCTGATGCTCCAGCTGAGCAACTCGCCTTCGGGTTTCGACAAGGTCTAAGTTCCGTTCAAAGCTCTCTGTCTGCCGTGCCCCGAGGGCCGCGAAGTAGGTTTTGAGATAGTCTTTCTCGCTGGAATCCGATCGCAGCCAAATTTGCTCCCTGCCACTGGGGGCATGATTCAACTGCAGCACACCCAAGCCATGGGAATGGACGAACTCGAGGTGGTCGGGAAACCCAGCCTGGAGTTCCTCCCACAGCTTCCAGACGCCGAATCCTCGCTCTCGGACGTTGATGTCGTGGAACATGACAACGGCCCCTGGTGCCAGTTTGGGGAGCCAGGTCTCGAAATCATGCCGAACTGCCTCATATGTGTGCAGACCATCGATGTGCAGGAGGTCGATGCTCTCATCTGAGAAATAGGAAACAGCGTCGTCGAACGTCATTCGGAGCAACCGCGAGAACCCCGCATAACGCTCCTGATGATGCGCGTCGAGCTTGGCAAAAACCGCATCGGTGTAGGCCCCGGAGTGTTCGTCGCCCTGCCAAGTGTCGACGGCGTAACATTTCGTCGGTAGTCCACTTTCGGCCACCGACTGGCAAAACGCAAAGTACGAGTTTCCCGAATGGGTACCAAGCTCAACCAGAAGCCTTGGCGTCACCTTCTGAACCACCCACGCGGCGAAAGGTATGTGCCCGACCCAAGCATTCGGGGCCTCCACGGATTCCGCCCGGAACGTCGCGGCGGACATCAGGCTGACTAGACTCATTTTTTCAAGAAACCGGTCATGTTCTGGTCCGACAATCGTAGCAGCCTGGGTATCCACTTCGCATAAGTGCCCGACCGAGGCTCGACTGGAGGCTCGGAGTGCCCTACACTACCCAGCTTGTGGAGCGGGTAGCCAGACCGCAGCCAGGGTTGGTTCCCCTTCCAGCCTTGGCCGACCCAAGGGGTCGCGGCTTCCGGCGGTTTCGACGGGACAGAAACGGTAGCGATGGACACTCTGGAAAAGAAGCGATTGTTTGTTCTGCTCGGCTCGCCCCGCAGCGGGGCTTCCGTCTTCATGAGAAGCCTGGAATCTCTGGGAATAGGTCGGCGGACATCCCTCCACCCCGGCCCGCCCCGCGTGGGGGCATTCTGGGGAAATCGCGACTGTGCGGATATCAATCAGGAGCTTCTGGCTCAAATTGGCGTTCACCACCCACTGGATCTGGCCTGGGAGGCTCTGCCGGAAAGCCTGACGGTCAACGAACTGAGGCGTGAGGCCGCGAAACTTGTTGCGGGGAAGTTAAGTGAGCACGGTGGCGTCTGGGGTACGGCTGATGCGGCTACCTGCCGCCTTCTGGATTTCTGGATTTCGGTTTTCGCCGAGGTTGGCGCCGAAGTGAACTTCGTGATCGCGGTGCGCAATCCCGCGAGCATCGCCAAGTCCCTCGCCGCTCGCTATGGGCTCGCTGTCGAGAAGGCCTATTTCCTTTGGCTTCAGCACGTTCTGCCCACGATCACTCATACCCACGCCGCACGGCGAATAGTGATGGACTACGACGAGCTGTTGACGAACCCGCAGCCTCAGCTTGCTCGTCTTGCTTCATTCGTCGGTCGAGTCTCGGCGGAGGGAGGCTTCAAGACGGACTTTCTTGAGCCAGGGCGAAGACATGCGTTGTCGACGGTTGCCGAGGCGGCTGACGACCCCCGAGCGCCCATTCTGGTGGGTCGCTCCTATGAATGGCTCCGCCTGCTGGCTTCGGACGCGCCCTACGACCACGCCGCGTTGCTGGGCGACCTTCAGGATCTGAACCAGAACCTCCGTATTCTCCAGCCTGCTTTCAGCTACATCGGCGCGCTCGAGGGTGATCGCGAGCACCTCCGGGAAGCGGGATCTCTCAATAAGGCTGATATTGCTGCCCGTGATCACTCCGTGTCGACTCGGGACGGGCAGGTTCTTAGATTGCGGCGCGACCTCCAGCGGAAGGAAGAACATCTCGCCCACGGCACCCGCCTCATTGAGAAGCTGGAAGGCCGAAACGAAGCGTTGACCGAGGATGTTGCCACCCGGGACCTCGAGATACTCCGATTTCGAAAGCTGCTCGAAGGGAAGGATCGCGACATCGCCGCGGTGCTTGGTTCATCAAGCTGGCGGCTGACCAAGCCTGTGCGCCTCGTTTCCGGCTGGATCAAGGGAAGTCCCGTCGCAATGGACACCGGACTGGCCGGAGGGCACCGATCGGAAATGACCGAACTCCCGAGAGGGTTTGATCCCGCACGCTACCTTGAACTGAATCCTGACGTCGCGACGAGCCGTGCCGATCCGGTCGAGCACTACTTGAAGCATGGCAGTCTCGAAGGCCGTCCTTTTCGACAAGGCGATCCCGCCGATCGGACCGCGACCGTCCGGAAGGAAGTCGAGAATCCAGAGCTGCCGTCGGGGTTCGAGCCGGCGGTGTATCTCGAATTGAATCCTGATGTCGCCGCGACCGGTGAGGACCCCACCGAGCACTATCTGGCCTACGGGCACAGGGAGGAGCGCCTCTACTCGAAGGATGCGCTCCACAGGAAACAGGAAGAAGAGGATAAGAATCGAGCTCAGCTCCCAATCGGCTTTGAGGAGGCCGTCTATCTAAAACTGAATCCCGATGTAGCGGCGACCGGCGCAGATCCGGTTAAACACTATCTGAAGTTCGGGCGTCCGGAAAGCCGGCCCTTCTCCTTGACCCAAGTGGACCCACTCGCTCCCAAGAAAGGACCCCGGGAAGGCGACCGGGACCAACTCCCGCCGGGATTCGAGGACCGGGTGTATCTCAAGCTCAACCCGGATGTTGCCGGTGGAGGTCTGGATGCGGCAGCGCACTACCTTGAGTACGGATGTCACGAGAAGCGCTCCTACCAGTTCCCCTACCTGGATATCACAGGCGATCACAACTTCAGACCGAACCGTTCGACCATACTGGTGGTGAGCCACGAGGCGTCGAGGACAGGCGCCCCGGTCCTGAGCCTGAATCTGGTTCAGGAACTGGTGATGCGCTACAACGTGGTGGCTCTTCTGCTGGGCGGCGGCACTCTCGACGAGGCCTTTCGCCAGTCCGGAGCGGCCGTGGTCACCTCGGCGGAAATGAAGGGCAACGCGGGTCTCGCCGACCTGGTCATCGAGAACCTGCACAAGAGATTTCCATTCAAGTTTGCTCTCGTCAACAGCATTGAGTCGCGCGTCGTTCTGCCGGCTTTGGCCAACCTCTTCATTCCGACCGTGAGCATGCTCCACGAGTTTGCTGCCTATACAAGGCCGCGCGGGGCGTTCAGGGAGGCTTTTCTCTGGTCTGGCCAGACTGTGTTCTCGACGAATGTCACTTTGGAGAACGCGGTCGCGCACTACCCGGACCTTGACGGTCAGACCGCCCATGTTCTTCCTCAAGGCCGATGCCGCGTACCGCTCGAAGGCACGGACGAGGATGTTGAAAAGGAGGGTGAGCGCCTCCGCCGTTTGATTCGACCTCGCGGAGAGACTTCAAGGGCATTGGTGGTCCTGGGTGCCGGAACCGTGCAGTTGCGGAAGGCTGTCGATCTCTTCATTGAGTGCGCGGCGAGGGTCGTCTCCGCCCCCGGCGGCGAAAATTGCCGCTTCGTCTGGATCGGAAAGGGCTTCGATGCCGAGGGCGATCTCGCCTATTCGGTCTACCTCGCCGATCAGATCGCGCGGGCTGGGTTGGGCGGAAGAGTCATCTTCATCGACGAGACCACCGCGATCGAATCGGCCTACGAGGAGTCGGATCTTTTCCTCCTCTCGTCGCGCCTGGATCCGTTGCCGAACGTGGCCATCGATGCGATGGCCTTCGCGATGCCGGTTCTCTGTTTCGATAAGACCACCGGAATCGCCGACTTTCTGAACGATGCTGGCCTTGGACGCCACTGTGTTGCGCGCTATCTCGATACCTCCGAAATGGCGGAGAAGATCCTGGCGTTTGCCCGTTCGGAAGTGCTCCGAGCTCAGGTGGGCGAGCGGGTTCGTGAAGCCTCAGCAAAATTCTTCAGCATGAAGGAATACGTTCTTCAACTCGAGGAGCTGGCTCTTCAGGCCAACAAGCGTACTAGACAGGAGGAAGAGGACGTTCGGGCTTTGCTCGACTCTGGCCTCTTCCGAAAAGACTTCGTGACTCCCCCTTATCTGCGCCACCAGTCCACGGAAGAGTCCGCGAGACGGTTTGTGCGTGGTTGGGCCTGCGGAATCGGGCGCCGAAAGCCCTTCCCGGGCTTCCATCCAGGGATCTACAAACAGACGCATGGCGTGAGCACCGAGGGTGCGGATCCGACGGTCGATTACATCAGGGCGGGACGACCCGAAGGCCCGTGGAATAATCAGGTCATCGTCGGTGATGCCGATCAGAATTTGGACCTCCCTCGCAAGGGGAGCGTGGCCGTTCACCTTCATGTTCACTACCCGGAATTGCTTCCAGCGATCACCCGCCGTCTTGCCCAAAACCGACATAGTCCCGATCTTCTCGTCAGCGTGACGAGTGAACTCACAAAGACTCGAGTGGCCCGCCATTTGGAACGTTACAAAGGAACCGTCGCGGCCATCGAGTTGGTTCCAAATCAAGGACGGGACATTGGGCCCTTCTTGACCGCATTTGGCCCGCTGATCCAAAGCAAGTACGAATACATAGGCCACATCCACACGAAGAAGACGGCAGATCTGAAGGACCGATCCGTCGGTGAGGTATGGTTCGAGTTCCTCCTTGGGAACCTCCTCGGAGGCCCTTCAGGGCCCATGGCAGACAGGATTCTGGCCGCTCTGCATCGGGACAAGTCCCTCGGAATGGTTTTTCCCGATGACCCGAATGTGGTGGGTTGGGATTCCAACAGGCCGATCGCAGGGGTCGTTGCCGCAAGGCTTGGAATACAGGAGTTGCCAGAGCAACTGAATTTTCCGGTCGGAACGATGTTCTGGGCCCGAACCGCAGGACTGAAACCGTTGATGGACCTGAACCTTCAGTGGGACGACTATCCCGTCGAGCCAGTACCCTACGACGGGACATTCCTTCACGCGGTTGAGAGACTATTGCCCCTGATGCTCGTGCCTCTGAAACTCCGGTACGCGACCACCAACGTGGTTGGCTTGACAAGATAGCTCGGAGTTTTGCGATGAATGCCGAATCCAGAGAACTGAAACAGGCCCTTTCCTCCGACCGATTCCCAGCCATCGTTAGGCCCTATGTGGCACGCGTGAACACCGACGTGGCTTCCCATGACGCCATGTTCGATTTCACCAATGGCGGCAACCGAGAGCACTATTTTTCGTGTGGGGCCTCAGCGCTTTCCTGCCTTCTCCATGCAACCGGGCTATCCCGGCTCGGAGAGCCTGGCAGGCTCCTCGATTTTGGGTGTGGAGCGGGTCGTGTCACCCGGTGGCTCCGGGCCGCCTTTCCAGGAGCGCAGATCCACGGATGCGATGTTCGGGCGCAGGATCTGGAATTTGTAAGGAAGCGTTTCGCCGCCACCACCTGGGTCTCGGGGACCGATGTGGATGCGCTGAGCGCGCCCGCTTCCTATGATGTGATCTGGGTTGGTTCGGTGTTCACCCACCTGTCGGCGCAGTCATCGGTTCTCCTCTTCGAAAAGCTGATGACTTGGCTGACTCCGGGCGGGATACTGGTCTTCAGTGTCCACGGCCGCTTCGTGCTGCACAGAGCGAATGCCGGGAACAATATCTATGGTGTCGGCGACCGCTGGCTGAACGTCGTTCAGGGCTACCAAACGGTCGGTTTCGGCTACGGAGACTACGCGTCCGAGTTTGGTTTTGGCCCTGGCTACGGTATCTCGCTGTCGAAATCTGGCTGGTGGCTGGATCTCATAGAAAGCCGGGCCGGGACCCGCCTGAGTTGCCTGACCGAGCGTGCGTGGGACAACCACCACGACGTGATCGCGGTGCAGGCGACAGGTTGGGACTAGTTGCTGCCGCGAACTCTCTCTAGGCCTTCTGGCCCGTAGAATAGCGGGAATGGCGGTCCCCGAGCATTCAAGATCCGTGCCGATGCCTGTTCCATGGTGGCGTTCAGATAGGCATGCGCGCCGTCGTTGTCGACGGTGTACCTTCGCCAGTCGCGTGCCTCGTGTCGCCGGATCGACGTCGCTACGCGGCGTCGCATACCAGCCCGGCCTCAATCTGTGAAAGTCACGGTCTTTGGCGGAGGCGGATTCATCGGCTCCACGATCGCGGATCGCCTTCTGAAAGACGGCCACGAATTACGAATTTTCGAGCGTCCTCGGGTCGCGCCCTACCGTTCCTTCACCGCGGAAGAACGCGTGGAATGGGTTACGGGAGACATGATGAGTGCGCATGACGTCGGTGTGGCTGTTGACGGTGTGGATGCGGTCTTTCACCTGGTTTCCTCGACCCTGCCGGGAAGCTCAAATGACGACATGATTTTTGATGTTGAAAGCAACCTTGTCGCGACCCTCAGGCTTCTTGGGGCCATGGTTGATCGAAACGTTCGCCGCATCGTCTTCATTTCGTCAGGGGGTACCGTTTACGGCGATCCGGTCTACATCCCCATTGACGAGAAGCACCCTACAGATCCCCGAGTCTCCTACGGGGTCACGAAACTGGCGATCGAGAAATACCTCCTTCTCTACCAGCATCTTCACGGGATCAAGGCCACGATCTTAAGGGTGGCCAATCCCTTTGGTCCACGCCAGCGCGTGGAGACCGCCCAAGGGGCGGTGGCGGCCTTCCTGCATCGTGCGATCCGTGGCCAGCCCATCGAGATTTGGGGCGACGGTTCGGTGACCCGGGACTATATCTACGTCGGCGATGTGGCAGACGCCTTTGCCTCGACGCTTGGCTACAAGGGGTCAAAATCCATCTTCAACATTAGTTCCGGTTCGGGGACCAGCCTCAACCAACTCATTCTCAAGATCGAGAAGGTGTTGGATTGCTCCGTAGCCCGTCGGAACCTACCGGGCCGGGACTTCGACGTACCCGTCAGTATCCTCGACAATTCTCTGGCCAGGACCGAGTTGGGCTGGCGCCCTCGTACCACTTTTGAAGAGGGACTTGCCTTGACCGCTGACTGGGCGCGTGGGACGGTGAGCGCTTGAACCGGCGTTCAGAGTCAGCACCCATTCGCGCGTTGGTCGATTCGGAGGAGGGACGATGATGGGAAGAGGGCGAAGGTTCGGGTCACTGGCCCTTCCCCTTGGATTGTCGGTGGCTGCGGTTATCGGCGCGCCACCGCCTCCCTATGCGTTTTCCTTTGAGGTCACCGTCAAGTCGTC
>CAZFQH010000088.1:0-11253 GCA_964520805.1 uncultured Acidobacteriota bacterium
GCCCGGGAACGATGACCGATTTCAGGAGGGTCTTTCCCTCGACCTGCGCCTTGACCCCCGGGTCCCCAAGGGCGATCGTGCGATGGTCGTCTTGGGAGGCCGTCGTCGGGACCATAACGCGGGCGCGCAGTTTCCCGTTCACCTGAACCGCCACTTCCACAGACGCGGCGTGAAGCGCCGATTCGTCCACCACCGGCCACGGCTCGTCGACCAGACTCTTCGGATGCCCAAGGTCCTGCCACATCTGTTCACAGGCGTGAGGGGTAAAGGGGCTGAGCAGCAGTACCAGTGCGTCCAGGGCCTCAACGAGGGCCGCAGTATCCGACTCGCCCGAAAGCGAGTCCTCGAGCCGATAGATCTCGTTCGTCAGTTCCATCAAGGCCGCGACCGCGGTGTTCAGATGAATCCGTTCGTCGATGTCTCCCGTCACTCGCTGAATCGTTTGATGAACCTTGCGGCGCAGCGCGGCTCCATTGTCCGAAACGGAGCGGAACCCTTTGGCGGCCTTGGCAGCTTCGCCCGCATGCTTCTGCACGATTCTCCACACCCGCAGGAGAAAGCGATGCGGGCCCTCAATCCCGGTTTCGCTCCACTCCATCGACAGCTCAGGCGGCGCGGCGAACAGGATGTAGAGCCGCAGGGTGTCTGCGCCGTAACGCCTGATGACGTCGTCGGGGGCGATCGTATTCCCCTTCGACTTCGACATCACTTCTCCGTCTTTGTGGACCATCCCCTGCGGAAACAGGCGCGTGACCGGTTCCACCCAGTCGATGAGGCCGAGGTCCTTCATCATCTTCGTCCAGAAACGCGAGTAGACGAGGTGCAGGATGGCGTGCTCGATCCCGCCGACGTAGAGGTCGATCGGGAACCAGTGTTTGACCGCGGCCTGGTCGAAGGGTGCGGTATCCGTGTTCGCCGAGCAGTAGCGATAGAAGTACCAGGAGGAGTCGACGAAGGTGTCCATCGTGTCAGTCTCACGCCGGGCCGAACCGCCGCACCTGGGGCAAATCGCCTTCACAAACGACTCGACCTTCTCGAGGGGGTTGCCGCCCTCTCCCGTAAACGCTGCGTCGGCGGGAAGAACGACCGGGAGATCGGACTCCTTCACTCCGACCACACCGTCCTTCTCGCAGTAGACAACAGGGATGGGTGTGCCCCAGTAGCGCTGCCTGGAGATCAGCCAGTCCTTGAGCCGATAAGCGGTCTTGGCGCTGCCAAGGCCTCCCGCTTCGGCGTGCGCGATCATCTTCACGATCGCCACCTCGCTCGTGAGGCCGTTGAACTCGGCGCTGCCAGTGACTACACCCGGCCCGGTGTAGGGCTCGCTCATCGTGGCGCCATCCAGCGTCTCGCCCGACGGCTGGACTACGGGATGAATCCTGAGCCCGTACTTGCGGGCGAACTCGAAGTCGCGTTGGTCGTGCGCGGGAACCGCCATAATCGCGCCGGTACCGTAGCCCATCAGAACGAAGTTCCCGATCCAGATCGGAATCCGCTCACCGGAGAAAGGGTTCGTGGCATACCGGCCGGTGAAGAGACCCTCTTTCTCGACCTGTCCGGCGAGCCGGGCTCGGCGGTCCTGGCCGCGCAGTCGGGCCAGGGTCTCGAGGGTCGTCTTGTCCGCTTCGGCCATCAGCGAATCAACGCGGGGATGCTCCGGAGCCAGCACGCAGAAAGTGGCGCCGTAGATGGTGTCGATGCGGGTGGTGAAGACCCGGAGCGGATCTCCCCTTTCGATCTGGAAGGTGACCTCGGCGCCTTGAGATCGGCCCACCCAGTTCTTCTGCTGTTGCAGAACCCGGTCCGGCCACGCCTTTAGCTCCGCCATGTCGTCGAGCAACGCATCCTGATAATCGGTGATGCGCAGGAACCACTGTTCCATGTCGCGAATGACCACCGTGCTCTTGCAACGCCAGCACTGCCCGCCCTCCGCCTGTTCGTTCGCGAGCACCGTGAGACAGGAGGGGCACCAATTGACCGGGGAGTTGGCGCGGTACGCAATTCCCTTCTCCAGCATCTTCAGGAAGAACCACTGATTCCAGCGGTAATAGGAGGGGTCGCAGGTGGCGACCTCGCGCGTCCAGTCGTAGCTGAAGCCAAGGCGTTGGAGCTGTGCCTTCATCGAGGCGATGTTGGCGCGGGTCCAGGTCTCGGGATGGGTGCCGCGCTTGATCGCAGCATTCTCGGCGGGCAGTCCGAGCGCGTCCCACCCGATTGGATGGAGGACATTGAAACCGCGCATCCGCTTGAAGCGGGTGATCACGTCCGTGATGCAGTAGTTGCGGACGTGCCCCACGTGAATGTCGCCCGAGGGATAAGGGAGCATCTCCAGGCAGTAGAACTTCGGGCGGCTCGGGTCCTCGGACACCTCGAAGGTGCCCTCTTCGCTCCACCGTTTCTGGAAGCTGCGCTCGATCTCATCGAACTCGTACGGCCTGATCTCGTTGACCAATTGGGTTCCTCAGGGCAAAAATGGGCGGACGTGCGGTTGAAATCGGTGCGGCAGCGGAGTTTATAGGCCTTACCCTGTAGAATCCCCGGCTCCCGCCCCCGGATTTCGACAGGATCGTGAGTTTGTGTCCGCCACAAAGGCGGCCGCGACGAGCGAGACCGGGGGTCTTGTAGAAAAAGGAACTGCTCCCGCCATGAAGCCCGATATCCACCCCAAGTACGTTGAAGTGCCCGTCCATTGCGCCTGCGGTGCCAACTGGAAGACCCGCTCGACGAAGTCCGAGATCCGCGTCGAAATCTGCTCGACCTGCCATCCCTTCTTCACCGGCAAGCAGCGCCTCGTCGACTCCGCGGGCCGCATCGAGCGCTTCACCAAGAAGTTCGCGAAGCGCGCCGGCGCCCCCACCGCCTAGCTCAGGTTCCCTGGAAACAAATGCCTCCGTCGGGGTCTTCAGCTCTTTAACGCGTCCCCGGCGGGCCTCTCCGCTGAACGTCTGAACGAACCACGAAAGCCCTTCTGACCATGGACGCCATCACATTCGAGAAGCTGAAGGAGATCGAGGCGCGGCATAGCACGCTTGAGGCGGAGATGCTGCGCCTGGCCTCCACCAGCGGTGCCGTCTCTGATATCACCAAGACCGCCAAAGAGGCTTCCGACATCGTTCCCGTGGTCCAGATGTTTGGTGAGTACAAGCGGTTGTTGGCCGAGGTCGCGGGCGTCGAGGAGATGGTGAAAGCCGAGACCGACCCCGAACTTCGGTCCATGGCTCTTGAGGAACTCAAAGAGCTTCAAAAGAAAAGGGACGAGACCGACGAAGCCATCGGGCCCCTCCTGATTCCGAAGGATCCAAACGACGAGAAGAACGTCATCCTCGAGATCCGTGCCGGCACCGGCGGCGACGAGGCGGCGCTCTTCGCCCAGGAAGTCTTCCGCATGTACCAGCGTTTCGCGGAACGGCACAAGTGGAAGGTCGATATCGTTTCGATCTCCCGTGGCACCGCGGGCGGAATCAAGGAAGTGATCGCCATGATCGAGGGCTCTAAGGTCTATTCGAAACTCCGTTTCGAAAGTGGCGTCCACCGAGTCCAGCGGGTGCCCGCCACCGAGGCCCAGGGTCGTATCCACACCTCGACGATCACGGTCGCGGTGCTGCCGGAGGCCGAGGAAGTAGACGTGAAAATCGAGGCCAAGGACATCCGCATCGACACGTTCTGCTCTTCCGGGCCCGGCGGCCAGAGCGTCAACACGACCTACTCAGCAGTGCGCATCACCCACCTCCCCACGAGCACCGTGGTGTCGTGCCAAGACGAGAAGAGCCAGATCAAGAACCGCGAGAAGGCGATGAAGGTTCTCAGGTCCCGCCTGTATGAAGTCGCCCAGGCCGAACAGAACAAGGAAATCGCCGAGAACCGCAAGTCCCAGGTGGGCACCGGCGACCGCTCGGAGAAGATCCGCACCTACAACTTCCCCCAGTCCCGCTTGACCGACCATCGGATCGGTCTCACCCTGCACACGCTGCAGACCGCAATGGAAGGCGACATCGACGCCCTCATCTCGCAGCTTGTGGCCACCCACCAGGCCGAACGCGTCCAGTCCGCGCACTAGCCCCGGAGCCTGGTTGTGGCTCCCCTTTCCGTAGCCCGCCTCCTCGCCCTTGGGGCGGCCCGGCTGGGACATCTGCCGAATGCTGAACTTGATGCCGAGATGCTTCTTCGAGGCGTCACCGGCCTGAGCCGCGCCGATCTGCTGACCCGCTCCTACGAGTCGATTACGGAAGTCCAGACCGCCGCCTACGATGCCGCCGTCTCGCGACGCGAGCGGCACGAGCCGATTCAGTACATTCTGGGCCGCGCGGCGTTCTGGCGGGACGAGTTCGTCGTGAGCCCCGCGGTACTCATCCCCCGCCCCGATACCGAGATTCTGATCGAGGCGGTGGCGACGAGAATGAAGAGTGCCGGCACCCCTCGGCTGCTCGATGTCGGAACGGGCTCGGGCTGTATCGCGTTGTCTCTCCTCCGCGAACTGCCGACCGCTCGGGCCCTCGCGGTGGACGTATCGGTGAAGGCACTCGCGGTGGCGCGGGAGAACGCTCGCCAGCTGGGGCTCGATTCCCGGATCGAGTTCCGCATCTCGAATTGGTTCGACGGGCTGGATGGCTTCGAGACCTTCGACGCCGTAGTCAGCAATCCCCCCTATGTCGCCCGAAGCGATGAGAGCATGCTCGCGCCTGAGGTTCGCGACTTCGAACCGTCGCTGGCGCTATTCGCCGCCCAGGGCGACGATCTATCTTCGTATCGTTCAATCCTCGCCGGCGTGTTCCGCCACCTCCGCCCCGGCGGACTTCTGGCCTTTGAGGCGGGAATTGGCCAGGCGGCGCTAGTTGGCGACGAACTCTCCGCGGCCGGCATCTCTTCAATCGAGGTATTGAAGGATCTGGCCGGTATCGACCGAGTGGTCATCGGACGACGGAATCAGTGAACCTGCTGTCATTCCGCACCGCACTCCTGCGATGGTTCCGGAAGGCCAGGCGCCCGCTCCCGTGGCGGCGGACTCGCGACGCGTACCCGATCTGGGTCTCGGAGGTGATGCTTCAGCAGACCACGGTCGCGACGGTGATCCCTTACTACGAACGATTCATCGAGCGATTTCCAACTGTGGAGTCTCTTGCCCGCGCTGGCGAGGACGAAGTGGTCGCCCTATGGTCGGGCCTTGGTTACTACTCCCGCGCACGAAACCTGAGAATGGCCGCGGCCACCGTCGTCGAGCGGCACGCGGGTCGATTCCCGAAGGATCTCGAAACCGCGATGACCCTAAAAGGCGTTGGGCGTTACACCGGCAGCGCCGTAACCTCAATCGCCTACGGAACGTGCGCAGCGGTGGTGGACGGCAACGTGCGCCGCGTGCTCTCCCGCCTCCACGCCCAGCGAGGGCTCAGCGACGCGCGCGCCCAGGAACTGGCCTCGGACCTCCTCTCCCCGCGATTCCCCGGCGACTGGAACGAGGCCATGATGGAGCTGGGAGCGACGATCTGTACCCCGGCCGCACCGCGCTGCGAGGTTTGCCCGGCATCCAAGGGCTGTCAGGGCCGCGACCGGCCGCAGCACTGGAGCGAGGGAAAGCCTCGACGCCCCACCGTTCGAACGCGGGTCGACATGGTTCTGGTCAAGGGTGCTGGAAGGATCCTCCTGACCCGGACTCCCGCGGGCGAACTGATGCAGGGCCTGTACGAACTGCCGAACCACGGCCTGCCCGCACGGACGGGGGGCCACACAGACCTGCCGGAGAAGTACCCTGGATTGGACATCGAGCCCCAGCCCATCGCGACCGTTCGTCACGCCATGACTCACCACCGGATCGAGGCTCACGTCTTTCTCGGAAGGCTGAGGAATCCAAAGGCCGTAGGTGACCTCTCGTTCTTTCCTCTGAGCGGGCTTAACGACGTCCCCATAGGAGCCCTCACGAGGAAGGCTTTGGCCGCGATCGGCCTGAAGCGGAGGGAGTCACCAGGGATGTAGGGGCGGCCCTTGTGGTCGCCCTTTCGTGGTGGTGCGCTAGAACCTCTCGGGGCGGGCGGCCACCAGAAAGTCGGCCTTCGACTCGAAGTATTCGGTCACGCGACGGACATCGGCGGCGTTGAAGTCGGCCCCGGCTTCGGCCAGCGTGTCCCCCTTCTTGCTGACCTGGGCGACGCCAATGGCCTGCCCGTTGGAGATGATCGGAACCGTCACCATCTTCATGATGGGTTGGACCTTCTCCGAAACCTTCACACTCTCGAAGAACGAAACATGGCGGGCGAGGGGAACGTTGTTGTTGGCCTCGCTGTTCTTTCGAGTGAACACCGAGATGGCGATCGAGTCGCGTTTGGTGATTGGAATCGTTCCCATCTCGCTCAGCTTGCGGGGAGCGGCGAAGCGCAGGTACTTCCCGTCTCCGCCGGCGATCAGGATCCCTATTTCGTTGATGGGGCGGCCCAGAGTTTCTGCCGCCCCCCGCGCCACCAGATCGACCAGATCGAGGAAGAAATCCCTGGGATCACGGGCCGAATCGCGGGTGGCAAGCATGTTTGCCAGACGGGCGTCTAGGTCATTCATGAGGGGCTTCGAGTCGGGCCGAGAATCACTTCAGCCATAAAAAAGCATAGCATCGAGCCCATGTCGCCCCGGCTTCCTGTTCGGGCCGAGGCTCGCGCGCGATGCCTTGCGATTGGAGGGGCCTTTCTCGCGGCCGCTGGTCTCAGGCTTGCCCTGATCCTCCTGTTTCCGACCATCCACGGCGGCGATGCGACCGCCCGTCTGGCGAACCCGCAAACCCTGGTCCTCGGCTATCAGCTTCCGTTCCCGCAGGCCTTCGTGATCCTCGGCCGGCTCCTCGCCGACGATCCGGCGCTGGTGCGCTCGCTTTTCGCACTGTGGGGAGGGGTTCTGGCCGCCGGCGGCGTAGCGTTGCTGAGCCTGTCCGGGATTCCTCGATCGCCGCTTTTTGGCGCACTGTTGTTCGCAACCGATCCCTTGCTCACCCACTACTCGGTGGTGCCGTATCAAGAGCCCATAGCCTACGGTTTACTGATGTGGGCTTTCTACTTCGCGATCTCCTCACGGCCCGGGACCGGGGCGGTGCTGATGGCCGGGGCCTGTTTGTCGCGGTTCGAGACCTGGTTGTTCCTCCCGCTCTTCGCGTGGGTCTCACCGTCGCGAATCGCCACGCTCACGGCGACCGTTCCAGTTCTCGCCTGGACACTGTGGTGGCAAGGACTCGCCCCCGCTGGGCTCTACGTGCTCGATCTCGACCCCGACGCAGCCAGACTTCCGCGGGTGTTCTTTCTCTGGCGGAAATTCGTCGAATACTCGACACCGGTCATTCCGGCCCTCGCCATCGCCGGACTCGTCGTGGTCAAAAAACATTCCGGACCCAGGCTCTGGAAAACCCTCGGCGCCATCGCCCTTGCCCTGGCCGTCGTGGTAACGCTGGGCCACGAGTATCCGCCAGGGAGCGGTCAGATGTCCGAACGCTTGATCCACCTGCCGGTTCTGGTCGCCCTCCTGCTCTCGGCCGCGGCCCTCGCACACGCCGGCTCGCGATCGCCCCTGGCCTTCGTCCTCTGCCTCATCGCCACCCTCGGCCTGGGCACCCGCAACGTCCGATTCGAGGTCGAACTTCTAGAGGCAGCGGAACGGAACCCGGACCTCGCCCTGGCGAGAGAGGGGGCACGCGTCCTCGAAGGCCAGCGCAAACACGGTGAGTGCGTGGACGTCCAGGCGCCCGCGGTCGAGTCCACCCTGCTCGACGCCTACGTGGCCAAAGTGGCGGCGTCACTGGGAGATCGGAATCAGGCGCTCGCGCGGGCCCAGGCGAGTGCTTTGGCCTCACCCGATCGAGACCGACTCGCCGCCCATCTGCGAGCGCCGCCCGGGACCGTCCGCGGGGGGTTCGACTGTCCGCTCCTGGTGGTTATCGATGGCGGCATGGTCACGCCGGAGTCGCCTTCGACCTTCTATCGCCCCCTCGGGCAGATCAACGCGGGGCCGAGAAAAGCTCAGATTTTTCGCAAGTCGCCATGAGAGCCGACACGTCCAAACGGTACAAAGCCAAGGACCCCAGGCCCCGTCCCTGGTCGGAAGCGAACACCACTTCGCATCCGCTCGGTGAAAACACCGGGTCCACCTCGTTGGCATCGGAGTAGGTCAGGCGAACTTCCCCCTCGTCGGGTGCGGTTTGAAGGTAAAGATTCCATGAGCCTTCAGTGAAACGCGACGTGACCGTGGTGCCCTCTCTGGAAGTCGGAATATCGGGAACGCAGGGCCCACCCGACCCCTGGGTCGCCAGGCTCCGACCATCGGTGCTTGGCGTCCACCACCTGAGCGCCTCTCCGCAAAAATGCGGTCTCATCGCGGAGTATCCCGAGCCGACGTCGATCCGCTCCCAGGCTTCCGCGTTCCGACCCCACGGAAGTGCGGCAATCCCGGCGATCGCTCCAAACGCGACGACGGCGGCCGCCATGCTTCGGTTCAACACAGGCCAAACCACCACCAGGGCCAGAACGAGCAGGGCGAAAAAGCGGGCGAAGGCCAGAAACCAGAGGCCCCCCTCGGCAGATCGAAAGGCAAGAATCAGCGAGGAACCCGTTACCGCAGAAGCACAAAGCCACGACGCCAGCCGGGCACCCTGTAAGCGACCAGCGACGGCGGCCACAGGAACCGCGAGAAGGACCAGGTGATACGACGCGACGAAGGGCGACGCGGCGAGTGCGAAGGCCGTTCCCGCCCCCACCGCATCCAGAGGCCGATCGCGCTCTATGAATCTCCGGCCGCACAACACCCCGAGAACGATGAGCGAACACGCGAGAGCAGACCGGAGGAAGGCCGCCGCGAGGGGCGTATCCAACAGCGGCGACGGGTTCAGATCAGGCTCGAAGCGGAAAAGGCGATTGATCAACGACGACAGGCTCGCCCAACCCAAAGAGAAGGGGTCCTGGATGTCGCCCCGCGCCATCCACGGCAGAACTCGCGTGAAGAACTCCACAAACGGCTCTGGGCCGGCGAGTGCGGCGAGCAGCAGAGTTGGAGCGACGACCCCACAGGTGAAGCCCGCGAGCGATCGCAACCGGTCCCGATGAAGGAAGAGCGCGCCGAGCACCAGTGCATAGGGCTTGAAGCAGACACCGAGTCCTAGAAGGAAACCGCCCAGCCACGGCTGATTAAGGCGCAGGGCGAGGGCGCCCGCAATGAGGAGCGCGGCGAGGACCGGATAGGGCTGGCCGAACGCGAGTGCGTTTCGGACCGCGAGGGTCGGCGCCAGAACCACGACTATCGCGAGCCAAGGGTCCAGTCCCAATCGCACCAACAGCCAGGCCGTCAGGGCGAAGACGAATACCAGCAGGCCACTCCACAATCCCTTCGCCATATCGGGCGGTAAGCCCGCAAGGGGCAGGAGCCATAACGCATTGGCCGGCGGGTGCGGAACAAATGACCCAAGGCCGGTAAGACCGGCCTTCACCATCGCCGCCTCGAACCCATCACGGTCGTACAAGCCGCGGAGGCTGCCCCCGTGCGCCAGAGCAAAAGCGGGTGCGAAGTAGTTCGCGAAATCGCTCTGAGTGGGATCGGCGGCGGTGCGGACGAGCGCGGGAACTTGAACCAGAACGAGGGCGATGGCGAAAAGTCTCAGCCACCACCGCCCGCTTGCAGAAACGGGGCCGCTAGCCCATTCCGACGGTGCGGAAGGACCACCGCCCGTCGGACTGGAGTCTTTGCCTCTGCCGCGCAGACTCCTAGAACGCGGTTTCAATCTGGAGGACGCTGAACCGGCTCACGTTGTTGTTCGAAAGGCTGGTCTGACCTGAGAACTTCAGCTTCCAGACCACGACTTGCGCTCCGGGCAGAAATGAAGTGAGAGTGTGGCTCTTTGAACCGGGCAGGTCCACCCGCCGCGTCTGCACCCGCGCCGTGAACGCTACCCACTGCTTCAAATGGTAGTCGGCGGCGAGAAACCCGCCGGAGATACCGAGGGCCTCTCCCGTACCCGTTGGGCTCGCGAGAGACAACAAGGAGTTGCTGTTTCGCCCATACATGGCAACCCCGTAGAGGTTCAGTTTAGAGATCCACACATTGCCGTCCACCCCGAGGCGCACGATGTTGTCCTTGGCCACTCCAACACGGGAGGCATTCAACCGGGCCACCAGATCGTTGCGGCCAAGGTAGGCGAAAGCCCCCAAACGGCTGGTGGCCAGGCGGCGAGAAGCGCGCAAAAAGAGATTGCCGTCGAAGCGGTTCGGATCCCCCACTCCAGACGACTTCGCCAGATCGACGTTCGCCCGGTTGTTCCGGCCCTTGACCAGGGATGCGGAGAGGTGCGTCCTGCCGATCTCGCCACCCACCTCAAAACCTTCCTGGTAGGCACCGATAGTGTCCGACTCGAGGCCGGTATTGGTGGAATAGATCGGGTACGGGAGCAGATGAGGCATGCGCGTCTGAGTCACGGGCAGATCCAACTCGAAGCGTCCCGCGCGCGCATAGAGCTTCCCTCCGGGTTTGAAATCCCAACGCACCCAGGCGTTGTCCGGGTTGATATGAACGGTGTTGCCACCGTTTCGCAACCAGGCATCATCCACCCAATACGAAACGCGAGCGCCAAGATTGCCAGCGGACAACACCTTGAGGTAGCCGATATTGCTCGCGTCCCGCCCCTCGGGCATGTTGCGGGTTCCGAACAGGCGGCCGGAGATGGGAGCACTCTTGATCCACGCGCTGCCCAGGAACTTGTCTTCGGTCTCCAGTCGGTAGCCCCGCTCTTTGAAGCGCTCGCCCATCCGGTTCAGCTTCGGAAAGATTTTGTGGCAGAAGGTGCAGGACATCTCGTAGCGACGCGCGAAAGCGGGGACGGCAAGGGCTTCAGCCGCGAACCCGCTGAGACACAGACCCAGCAACGCTGCGCGGAGTGAGGATAATTTCAACTTGGGTTCCCTCCCGGGATAGGTACGATTGGACAGTGGAATGAATGAACGGATAATCGCGGGATTCTAAGGTCTCCCGAAGACCCATCCGCCAGGCCTCTCTGCCGTTAGAGTTGCGGCTGCCCAATGACGCGACTCCGCTCCCTGGCCCGGCGGGCGGCCTTCCACCTCTGGTCCCTCGCGGCGCGCCGCGATTTCACCCGCCCGAGCGGGTGCCGCGTTCTCGAACTGGACCTGGTGGTCCTGCCCGGCGTTCTCCACCCTCGTCACTTCGCGTCCAGTCGCTTTCTGGCCGCCTACGCTGACGCACTTGACCTACGCGGCCTCGCCGCTCTCGACCTCGGAACAGGAT
>CAZFQH010000089.1:0-11235 GCA_964520805.1 uncultured Acidobacteriota bacterium
ATCAGAGACAGCGGATCCAGAAGAGAGACCTCGTAGCGGGCCTTGGGCAGGTTCTCCGCAATCATGAGCCCGGAGGCGAGCGAGATCTCGCGCTCCTCGGAAGCCCCGCCCAGAAGAACGCCCACGCGAATCCGCCGGCTCATACGTTCGGCGATCCGTCGGGGCGAATCGGCGTGGGCTGGCCGTTTCGATCGACGGCCAACAGCACCACTTCGGCCTCGGTCACCTGAACCCGCTCGCCTTCCCAGGCACCCCATCGCTCGGCCTCAACGCTCACTTTCACGGTGATCGAAGTCCGGCCGATCTTTGTGGTTTCCGTGAAGAAGTTCACGATGTCGCCCAGAAATACGGGGGCGTGAAACTCCACCGCGTGCATCGCTTTCGTCACATAGCGATGGGGGCCCGCCTTTCTCGCCTCGACCGCCGAGGCCAGGTCGATGTGCGAAAGAATCACCCCTCCGAAGATCGTGCCGAGAGCGTTTGTGTCCTTCGGCAACAGAAGGACCTTGATCGCGGGAATGCGCTGGCTCATCAAGACCTCCAGATACTGTAAGTTGGGCAAGTTGGAGCCCGGAGCTTCCAGGGCGTTGAGCAGCAATCCCGTCCGCTTATGCAGCAGCCTTGGCGACGGCCTTGAGCGATTCGATCGCCTTGTCCAGCACCGGGTCTTGGCCGGGTGTGCCAATCGAATCCGGCGACTCGGGATTCCGAACCAGAGTCTTCGGAGTGAGACCCTTTCCGTTGAGGGCCTGGCCCTTGGGGCTCAAGTAACGAGAGACGGTCAGAACCAGACCTCCCCCGGTATTCAGGGGAATCTGTTTCTGAACGCCGGCCCGACCAAAGGTGTTCTCGCCGATGAGACTCGCCCGATCCGAATCGAGCAGACAGGCGGCGGCGATCTCGGCCGCCCCCGCGGTTCCACGATCGACCAGGACCACGAGCGGACCCTTGTAGGCCCTCGCCGCTTCGGTCGCCATCAGGGTCTGCTCGGGGGCATTGCGCGATGCGAGGCGCGCCACCACCGCCTTTTCGAGAAAGAGACCGGCGAGGGCCGCCGAGTTCGGGAGCGCACCCGTGGCGGAACTTCGCAGATCGAGGATCAGAGAACTGGCACCTTGGGCCTGCAGGTCGGCAAGCGCGGTCTTCACTGAGCCGAGAATCGGGTCGCTCAAATCCTGAACGGCCAGATAGCCGACTCCGCCCTCGAGCACGCGCGCGACTGGAAAAGAGGGCCGCAGTCTCTCGCGAATCAGTGAGGTATCGACTGCTTCCGTGCCGGACTTGAAGATCCCGACCTTCACCGGAGTACCGGGCTCGCCCGAGAGAAGGCGCTCTCCCTTCACCACCGTAATGCTGTGGGTGTGCTTGCCGTCGATCGTCTTGATGAAGTCGCCGGCCTTGAGACCCGCGAGGCGCGCCGGCGACCCGGGTCTTGTCGCGACCACAGTGAGGAAGCCGAAGCGCCGTCCAAGGACGATGCCCACTTCGGCCGGCCCGCGCTTGCCCGAGAGGAGTTCCTGAAAGTCGGCCTGGTCCAGATAACCGCTGTCGCCATCGAGCGCTTCGAGCAGACCGCTCTCGGCCGCGTCCAGGGTCCGGTCCATGTTGACCGGATCCACGTAGGTCTCGCGGATGAGGGAAACCACTTCGTGAAAGATGGAGAGATGGGTGTAGCCGGTGTCGCCAAGCGCCCGGCGCATCAGCGGACCGGAAGCGAGGTACAACACCACGGCGGTGGAGGCGAGCGAAAGGGCGAAGCGGCTTCGGGACGTCATGCCAGGATTATAGGGACCTCGACTCGTTCGGGCGGCAGCGGGCCAGGCGCTTACGGCTTCTTCAGCCAGTCCAAGGGGTCCTCGGGCTTTCCCTGGATCCGGACCTCGAAATGAAAACCGCTCCCCGTCACCCTGGTATTGGGAAGGATGCCGAGCAGGGCACCCTCGGCCACGTCCTCGCCGGCTTGAACCCGCAGTTCGCCGAGGCGCCCGTACAGAGTGTGCTCACGATATCCATGGTCGAGGATCACAAGCATTCCGTAGCCTACGAACTGGTCGGCGAAAACCACGCGGCCCGGGTGTACGGCGCGGACTCCCGTTTCGGCTACACCATCGATCTCGATGCCCTGCTGGATGGTACGGGTGCCGAACTTGGGATCGCGCTCGACCCCAAAACGACGCAGGAGGGCGCCGCTGAGCGGCCATGGGACATCGCCCCGCCGCGAGCGAAGGGTGATTTGGGGCTTTAAGGGGGTGGTCGGCGGAACCGGTTGAGCTTGAGGTGAGGCTTCGGCTCCTTCTCCCGATTCGCCCAGAATGCGCAGCAGTTCGGCTTCGCGTCTAAGGTAGTCGGCGGCCAGCTGTTCCTGCAGTCGTCGTTCCGCGGCGATCTGTTCGAGCCTCGACTCCTTGTCGGCTCGGCGGGCGGCAAGGGCCCCACGCGCCTGGCTAAGCCGGCGCCGCGTCTCGAGGTTCTGGGCGGTGCGGCGCTTGAGCTGGTCTTCAAGATCGCCAAGCCGCGCCAGATTAGTCTTGAAGGTCTTGATCTGGTCACCGTCCGCGCTCGCGATTCGCGAGACGTATCGATAGCCGCGAAGGATGTCGGCGGGATCGTCCAGCGAAAAAAGCAGGCGCGCGTAACTGAGTTCGCCAAGTTTGCTCAAGGCGGCGAGACTCTTCAGAACCCGCGGACGCGTCACTTCTATTTTCTGGCGGGTGGCCTGGACGTCCTTGATGGTGGCGTCGAGCCGTCGGGTCGTCTCCTTGAACTCGAGTTCCGCTTCATCAAACTGATGGCCGGCCAGACGGAGGTCGAGATCGATCGAGTCCAGATCACGCAGGGTCGACTCGGCCTGGCTCTCGAGTTTCTGAATCTCCTTCTCCACGGCCTGTCGTCGGGCGCGCACCCGCGCGAGCCGGGCTACGTCCGTTTCGGAAGGACCGGATTCGCTTAGAAGCGGCGCGGGTGTGGGGTTCGCCGTCGCCTTCGGCGAAGGTTTCGCGACCGGAGGCTTCCGCGGCCGGGCTTTAGACGGTGCCGGGCGCGGCTTTTTGCGAGACGGCGGGTTCTGCTGACGAGTGGCCTGGGCCGCTCGTACTTCGCTCAGCCAGGATGGGGGTGCCTGCCACGAGGCGATCGCCAGGATCGCCATCAGCAGAACGGCCCGCTTCCCCATCAGCGCAGAGGCTTCCCGTCGTAGTCCTTCGGGACTGGAACCCCGAGGAGTTCGAGAATGGTGGGAGCCAGATCCATGATGTGGGGCGCCTCATTCGCGACCTTCCGTGAAGAGAAGAAGACGCCACCGCTGATCTCGGTGGCGGTGGCGCAGTGGTCACCGCTCCACTTGCGGTTGTTGTTCTCGACCACCGTGCGTTGAACCCCACCCATCGTGTCCTGCCAGCCCACGCGATAGCCGTCGTTGAACCCCACCTGCAAGTCGGGAGCATTCTGAATGTACTGCCCCTTGTAAATGTCGTCGCGCTTGTAGATGGAGCGGAAGACCGCCGCGTTGTCGTCCGGGTCTTTGAGGGTCACGAGTTTGCTCGCAATCTCCTCTTGAAGGGCGGTGTATTCCGCACCAGGCGAAACGATTCCCCGGCCTTCACGGCCTTTGAGGTTGAAGTAGATCTGACCAAGGCCAACCGCGTAGGCACGGGTGCGCGACCAGTCGACGCCCTCCCAGAACAGTCCCTTGCCGAAGAGATCGTCGAGGCCTTTCTTCGGACTCTCCTGACCATCGAAGACCATGTATCCGTTCTGGACGAGCCAGGTGTTGAGGTTCACGCCGCGGCGGAAGGTGTGAAAACCATGATCGGACATGACGATCAAGGTGGTGTTCTTCGGAAGCTTCTCCTGAAGCTTGCCGACCAGAGCGTCGGCCCGCCGGTAGATCTTCTCGATGGCGTCGCCATAGCGGGCGGCGAGGTCCTTGTCGTACATCGGATGCTTGGGATCGATGAGGCGGAAGAACATGTGAGAGACGCGATCGGTGGTTTCGATGGCGGCTACAAAGAGATCCCAGTTGTCGTCCTTCAGGTTCTCGAAAATGATTTTCTCCCGATCCTCGAACGCCTTGTCGGCGTCATAGAGGAACGAGGCCTCGTCGGTACGAAGCTCCTGGAGCGACTTGTCCATCGACTCCGCCCAGCCGATGGTGCGGTAGAGGCCGATCTTCTTGGCCAGCGCCGGGGCAAAGGAATCAGGCTTGCTGATCGATGTGGGAGGATCGCGCGGATCCATGTTCGCGGGATGGGCGTAGATCTGAAGTTCGCTGTCCGCGCGCTGAATGAAGAACTGGGTCATCGCATGCAGCTTGATGAACATGTTCACGTTGAACGTGAGGGGCACCCAGGCGCTCCACTCGCCCTGCTTCAGCGAGAGTTTCGTACCCTGCACTTCGAGGTCGACCTTGCCCGAGTTTTCCACCCACTTGACGTCGATCGGGATGTTGACGTCCTTGGTGTCCTTGATCGTGGCCAGCCGGGCCTGCTCTTTTTCGGACAAAGGTCCGCTCTTCTGCTTCTCGCGCAGGGCCGCTTCTTCCTGCTTGAGCACCGGGCTTTCCGGACCACGGAGGAAGGTCCGGGAAGCGCCGTTGTCGAACAGCAGACGCTTCAAGTACCCACCGAACTCCGGGCTACCTTCCTCGAACGACGAGAGGTCGGTCGACCAGTAGTAGAAAGTGCCCACGGTGCCCCGAAGGTCGGGAACCGGCAGACCCGAGAGCAGCTCGCCGTGTTCGATCTCTTCGGGAGGAAACGTAACCGGCACCGTGAGGACCTTGGTCTTCACACCGTCGAGGCCGGCGGTGACCCAGAACGAAGTGCCGCCGCGGGTCGAAAGCGGGATCGGCCGGGCGATGGGAATGGTGCCCCAAAGAAGCTTCAGGGGATGCGTCTTGCGGTCGACCATGGCGAGGTCCGGCATGTAGGTGTCGAGATCGCGCACCAGAAAGTCGTAGATGTTGTGTTTTCCGGGGTTCACGCCGGTGGCAAAAGACGCCCAGGCCACGGGCGACTCCGAAGGCTGGGTGGTCCCCAGAGTTCGATACGTTCCGGAATTCGCGAGTTTCTGGAGATGGGGAAGTTTCCCCTCCGCCAGAAACTTGTTGGTGAGCGTCGGGTCCATGCCGTCGAAACCGATGACGAACACCCGTTCGGTGGTGCGGCGCACCGGCTTCGTGTTCTTGGGAGAAGAACAGGCGGTGGTCAGAGCCAGAACGACCCCGAACGCGAGGGCTGCTAGCCGGCGGCCCCGATCGGCGAAAAATCTCATAGCCGCCAGTTTAGGGCGGGGACCACGGCACTCGTGAGTTTGGGACGGGGGGGCCGGTCAGAATCGACTCACGCGTCTTTGAGAGCATTCGAAAGGTCGGACAGACCCTTCTTTCCATCCGCGTAGAACATGAGGGTGTTCGGCAGAGCGAAAAGCGGGTTGGGAATGCCCGCAAACCCGGGCGACAGACTGCGCTTCAGCACAATGACCGTGCGGGCCTGATCCACGTCGAGGATGGGCATGCCCGCGATGGGATTGCCTTTGGGCTCCCGTGCAATCGGGTTGACGATGTCGTTCGCCCCGATGACGATCGCCACATCCGTTTCCTTGAACTCGGGGTTGATGTCGTCCATCTCCTTCACCTGGTCGTAAGGGATGTCGGCTTCGGCCAGGAGGACGTTCATATGTCCGGGCATACGTCCGGCCACCGGATGGATCGCGTAGGTCACTTTGGTTCCGCGCGCGGCGAGCCTGGTGGCCAGATCCTTGAGGGCGTGTTGCCCCTGAGAGACGGCAAGGCCGTAGCCGGGCACGATGATGACGTTCTGAGCATCGGCGAGCAGCATGCCGAGTTCGTCCGCGGAAGCCGATTTCACTTTGCCGCCATAAACATCATCGGCCTTGGCCGCGGTGGAGGCATCCATGGCGCCGAGGATCACGTTCGCCATCGACCGGTTCATGGCTTTGCACATGATCTGAGTGAGGATGAGGCCGGAGGCGCCAACGAGAGATCCGGCGATGATCAACATCGAGTTGTTCAAGACGAACCCGGTGGTGGCGGCGGCGAGGCCCGAGTACGAGTTCAGAAGACAGATCACGACCGGCATGTCCGCCCCGCCGATCGCGACCACCAGCAGCACACCCAGAATGCT
Organism: uncultured Acidobacteriota bacterium; assembly: GCA_964520805.1. GTDB lineage: Bacteria > Acidobacteriota > Vicinamibacteria > Fen-336 > JAGNNV01 > JAGNNV01. Next base: position 6,144 of record CAZFQH010000089.1, read on the forward strand.
GGCGATGAGGCTGGAGATCCAGAACCACATCTCGCCCGGCGGGGCCACGATCATGGGCAACAGGGCCAGGACGGAGAGGACGAAGAGGGTGGCCACGATGGCCTGATGTCCCTTGGGCCGCAAACCTTCGAGGAACTTCCATTCCTCAAGCTTTCCGTAGGCCACGAGACTTCCCGAGAACGTCACCGAGCCGATGATGCCGGATAGGCCGGTTGCGATGATGGCCTGCAGTCCGGTGGCGTTTCCCGCGTGCAGCGATGTCCCGGCCACGAGGAGCGAGGCGCCGCCGCCAAAGCCGTTCAGCAAGGCCACCATTTGTGGCATGCCGGTCATGGGGGTCGAGCGGGCGAGCCACACTCCGATGCCGGTTCCGAGGAGCAGGGCGCTCGCGACCAGAGTCGCGTTCAGGCTCTCCGTGTGGAAGACCGTGACGACAATGGCGAGCAGCATGCCGAAGCTGCTGATGGTGTTGCCCCGCGCGGCCGAGCGCGGAGAAGACATCATCTTGAAGGCCACGATGAAACACACCGCGGCAATGAGGTACGTCAGATTGACGGCGCCTTCACTCATGAGCCTTTAACCCTTCTTGAACATCTTAAGCATGCGGTTGGTGACGCCGTAGCCGCCGACCACATTGATCATGGCGAGGACGATGGCGAGGAACGTCAGCACTTCCACCAGAACTCCGCCGCGTCCGGCAAGATCGAGCGCACCGACGACCGTGATGCCCGAAACCGCGTTGGAGGCGGAAGTGAGCGGAGTGTGGAGCGGGGGCGGGACCTTGCGAATCACCTCGAAGCCGACGAAGACCGCGAGTACGAAGATGGTGAGGGCGGCGACAAATTGGTCCATTTGGTTTCCTGTGATCGGTAGGGTGAAGAGTCTTTTTGGGAGGGGCTTGGATCAGGAGGTAGCGGGAAGCGAGGCGAGCCCGAGGGCTTCTCTCACCCGGGGCTGGACCACGTCGCCGCCTTTTGCCACCAGCACCTCGTTGACGATTTCGTCCCTGGTATCCACCACGAGTTCGCCCTTCTTGACGATGAGCTTGAGGAGGTTGAGGAGGTTCCTCGAGAACATCTGGCTCGCGTGTCCGCCGAGGCGGGAGACTACGTGGATCGGACCGAGCACCACCGCACCGCCTATCGCCACGGTTTCGCCGGGCTTCGTGACTTCGCAGTTGCCGCCGTTCTCGGCCATGAGGTCTACAACCACCGAACCCGGATGCATCGCCTCCACCATCGCCCGGGTGACCAGGACGGGAGCCTTCTTGCCCGGCACCCCCGCGGTGGTGATCACCACATCGCTGTCCGCAACCGCCTTGAGCATGGCCGCACGCTGGCGGGCGAGGAAGTCCTCGCTCACCGCCTTGGCATAGCCTCCAGACCCCTCGGCTTCCTTCGAGTCCACTTCGATCTCGAGGAACCTGGCGCCGAGCGAGGCCACCTGTTCCTTGGCCGCGGCACGTACGTCGTAGGCGGTGACCGAGGCCCCGAGACGTTTCGCGGTGGCGATGGCCGAAAGACCGGCGACTCCGGCCCCCATGACCAGGACCTTCGCAGGCGAGAGGGTGCCCGCCGCCGTCATCATCAGTGGGAAGACGCGGGGCAGGGCATCGGCCGCGAGCAACACGCCGCGATAGCCGAGCAGCGTCGCCATCGATGAAAGCACGTCCATCGACTGCGCCCGGCTGATCCGGGGGACGAGTTCGAGAGCCATGATCGAGGCCCCGCTCCTGGCCAGCACTTGATGAGGCCCGGGCTTGGCGAGGGTCTCGCCCATGCCGATGAAAAGCTGATCCTTGCGACCCGGACCCTCTAAGCCCGTGGCGGGGGAGACAAAGAGGACGATCTGGCTCGCGGCAAGAAGGTCGGCGCGCGACCGGGCGATCGATGCTCCCGCCGCTTCGTAGGCTGTATCCGGGTAGGCCGAAGCCTGGCCGGCGCCAGTCTCGATCACCACCTCGGCCCCGAGTGCCTTGATGGCTTTGAGGTCGGCCGGTACCAGCGAGACTCGTTTTTCGCCGTCCGGAGTTTCCTTGAGCACGCCAATGGAAAGGAGCATATCTGCTTGGGAGTATGGCTTAAGTCGCGAACGTTCGTGGTGGCGTTCGACTCACGCCTTCGCTAAAAATCGCTTCCACTTTCGAACCGCGCCGGGCCACGGGGACCAATACCCTCGGGGGGATTCGCGTGCGAAAGGACCCGCTTCGCAACAAGTGGGCGGCGTCAAAAATGATGCAAAAAGACTACGCCTTCGCCTCTTCGTGTTACGTTCGCCCCACTTTGCAGACGAAGGCTGTCGCCATTCTTGGCTCGACCGGTTCCATCGGGACGAACACCCTCGCGGTCATTCGTGCGTTCCCTGATCGATTCCGGGTGGTGGGTCTCTCCGCGGGCCGAGACGCCCTGGCGCTGGCCGGCCAGATCACCGAAATGAGACCCCGCATCGTTTCCGTGGCCACCGAGGAGGCCCGCAAGGCCCTTTCGGATCTGGTCGACCTGTCCGGCATTCAAGTGGGCGTTGGCGAGGAGGGGATGACGGCGGTCGCAACCGCCGCCGAGGGCGAAATCGTGGTGGCGGCAGCGGTGGGAGCGGTGGGGCTGGTGCCCACCCTGGCCGCGATTCAGGCGGGCAAGGACGTGGCCCTCGCCAACAAGGAAACCCTGGTGATCGCGGGCGAGATCATGACCCGCGAGCAAAAGGCCCAGGGGACGAGGCTTCTCCCGATCGATTCCGAACACTGCGCCCTGCACCAGTGCCTGGCCGGACGCGACCTCGCAAGTGTCTCGAAACTGTGGCTGACCGCCTCGGGCGGACCGTTCCGCCAGCGCGAAGCGTCCACGTTCGGGGCCATCACCGTGCAGGAAGCCCTGAACCATCCGACCTGGCGGATGGGCCGAAAGATCACCATCGATTCGGCGACGCTGATGAACAAGGCGCTCGAGATCATCGAGGCGCACTGGCTGTTTGGCGTTCCGGCAGACCGGATCGAAGTTGTGATCCACCCTCAGTCGGTGGTGCACTCCATGGTGGAGTTCAAGGACGGAACCTGGCTCGCCCAGCTTGGCCGCACCGACATGCGCATTCCGATCCAGTACGCCCTCACGCATCCGGAGGTCTGGGAGACCGCCCTTGAACCCATGGCTCTTTCGAAGAGCCTGTCTTTATCCTTCGATCCTCCAGACCACGACCGCTTCAAGAGCCTGGGTCTCGCCCACGAAGCGCTGAGACGAGGAGGAACCACACCGGCGGCCATGAACGCGGCCAACGAGGTGGCGGTTCAGGCGTTTCTGGACGGTGAGATTCCCTTCCCGGCCATCACCGACGTGGTGGGCGAGGTCATGGTCCGACACCGCACGGTCGCGGCCACGGCACTCGGAGATGTTCTCGCCGCGGATCGGGCGGCCCGGGAAGAAGCGCGAGGCGCCTGCCTCTCTAGAAGCTCGGGCCGCTGAGCCAGAGAAGGCCGAGGGCGAGGATCGCAGGCACGGCCTGGACGAAGAAGATGCGCCGAGAGAAAGTGGCGGCGCCATAGACCCCGGCCACGATCACGCAGGCGAGGAAAAAGGTCTTGACCGAATGAGCCTGCGCGGGCGGAGACGTGAGCAAACCCCAGAGGAGTCCCGCCGAGAGGAAGCCGTTGTAGAGCCCCTGGTTGGCGGCGAGGGTCGCGGAGGATTGAGCCTTCTCGATCGTGTTGCGGAAGGTCTTGAGGCCGAGGGGCCTCGTCCAGAGGAACATTTCGAGAACCAGAAACCACAGGTGGAGCAAGGCCACCAGGGCGACCAGGATGTTGGCGGCGATGTTCACTTTGCGACCCTCCTTCAATGTGCCGACCGCCACTCTATCAAGGGGTCCGAATCCCGACTTTTCAGGAGGGCCAACTAGACTGCACAGCCCTTTTGAGCATGATTGGAACCCCCCTGATTTGATGGATGCAATCGGCAGCTTCGCCAACTCGACCGTCGCCCTGATCGTCGTTCTCGGCATCATCATCTTCTTCCACGAGTCGGGCCATTTCCTGCTGGCCAAGGCTTTTGGGATGCGGGTGTTCATCTTCTCGTTCGGCTTCGGGAAGCGGCTTTTCGGCTTCAAACGAGGCGACACCGACTACCGGGTTTCCCTGATCCCCCTCGGCGGATACGTGAAACTCGAGGGCGAGCCCGACGACGTGATTTCGGAAGACACCACCCCTCGCGGCGACGGAAACGATTTCCTCTCAAGGCCACGGTGGCAGCGCCTGCTGGTTTACGTGGCCGGCCCGGCCATGAACGCAGTGCTGGCGGTTTTGACCTTCACCATCATCTTCATGCTCGGAGTGGGAGTGCCCGGGGTGAGGTACGACGTGCCCACCATCGGCGCCATCGATCCAGGTTCGCCCGGAAGTGCTGCGGGTCTCGAGCCCGGCGACACCATCACCCGATTCGATGGCGAGGTTGCGCAGGATTGGGAGCAGGTGCAGATCGGCATCCTCATGCGGCCGAATCGCGACATCGCGATCGAGGTTCAACGCGGAACCGAACGCCTGATGAAAACCGTGCGGTCGCGGATGATCGAGGAGCGGCTGGGCGATATCGGCGTGTTCCCCCTGGTCCGGATCGGTCAGGTTTCGCCCGGGTCCCCCGCCGAGGCCGCGGGCCTGAAGGTCGACGACGGTCTGCTGCGCGTCGCCGGACAGCCACTCCAGTCTTTCGCGGACGTGCCGGCCAAAGTGCGCGCCGCGGGCGAGTCCGCGATCGCCTTCGAGATACTGCGGGGCTCGGAGCGTTTGACTCTGAACATCGCACCCAGGGAAGGCCGGGTCGGCATCTCCGAGAAGTTCCTGATCAAGAAGTTCGGTTTCGTCCGTGCGGTCAAAGAAGCGGGCCGCGAAACCTGGGATCGCACGACCCAGATGGTCGGGCTCTTGAAGCAGCTGCTCACCTTCCGGGTCGCGGCCAAATCGGCGCTCTCCGGGCCGATAGGCATCGCTCAGGCCGCGGGCGAAGCGGCGCGGACCGGAGTTGTCTCCCTGCTCTTCCTGATCGCCCTGCTTTCTATCTCCGTGGGTGTGCTGAATCTCTTCCCCATGGCGCCGCTCGACGGCGGGCAC